>JAEYOT010000908.1 GCA_023411445.1 Pseudomonadota bacterium | reverse complement strand
ACTGTAGACGCTCGCGCGGCCCGGCTCGCGGGGCCGGAAGGGCTCGATGTTGCGGGTGAGGGTGTTGTACAGTCGAAGCTCGGTCACAGGCAGCGCCTTTCGTTGAAAAACGAGCGGCAAATGCGTGCAACCGGCCGCCCACGGTTCGGGACGGCGATTCGAAGCTCCTGCTCAGCGTCGAGCTACGCCGTCCGAAGACGGCAACAACACGTGACGCGGAGCGTGATCTCGATCATGAGACCCCAGCATACCCTAAGCTGGACTCTTCTGCACGATAACGCTACGCCTTGGCCTTCTGACCGATGTCCGCCCCCATCCCGACCACGCCCCCCGCTCCCCACACCGCGGCCCATGACTGGACCCTCGCGGAGGTGCGGGCTCTCCACGACCTACCCCTCTTTCAGCTGATCGACCGCGCTCGCGCCGTGCACCTCGCGCACCACTCCGAGGACACCGTGCAGCTCTGTACCCTGCTCAGCGTCAAGACGGGCGGCTGCCCGGAGGACTGCGCTTACTGTCCGCAATCTTCCCATCACCAGGCCGTCAGTGGCGAGGCGATGCTGAAGGTGGAGGACGTGATCGCAAGCGCGCGTCGCGCCAAGGAGGCTGGCTCCACGCGCTTCTGCATGGGCGCGGCCTGGCGTGAGGTGAAGGACGGACCGGCGTTCGATCGCGTGATCGAGATGGTGAAGGGTGTGAAGGCCGAGGGGCTGGAGGCGTGCGTGACGCTCGGCATGCTCAGCGCCGAGCAGGCAGCCAAGCTCAAAGCAGCGGGGCTCGACGCTTACAACCACAACTTGGACACGTCACCCGGCTTCTACAAGTCGATCATCTCCACGCGCACGTACAAGGATCGCCTAAATACCCTGAACAACGTGCGCGCGGCCGGCATCACGGTGTGCACGGGCGGCATCATCGGCATGGGTGAGGGCATCGACGATCGCTGCGCCATGCTACTGGAGATCGCCAAGCTCGATCCGCAGCCGGAGAGCGTGCCGGTGAACGCGCTCGTGCGCGTCGAGGGAACGCCGCTGGAGGCGCTGCCGCCGATCGATCCGCTCGAGCTCGTGCGCATGATCGCGGTCGCCCGCATCTTGATGCCGCGCTCTAAGGTCCGGCTCAGCGCCGGCCGCACGGATCTGCCGCGCGAGGCGCAGCTGATGGCGCTGTACGCTGGCGCCAACAGCATCTTCTACGGCGACAAGTTGCTGACCACGCCGAACCCCGGGCCCGACGCCGATCAGGACCTGCTCAAGGTCGCCGGTTTGAAGGGCGAGGTCTCCTCCGCAGCAGTGAGCTGAGCCCGAGCAGGGCCAGCAGGGCGGCGCTGGGTGCGCCGCCTGCGGAGCCTGGCGAAAAGCTGCAGCTGGTGTCCGGCACCCCGCACTCGCTGGAGAAGCCGTGGCGCGGCTCACAGCTGTTCGTCCGCACCTCGCGACCGGGCGGCAGCGCGGCGCAGATGCCGGCCACGTCGTCGGGCTCGATGCTGGCCATGGAAGTGTTACCGGGTGCGTAGCTCGGCCGCATCGTCGCGCCCGGCTGGTTCGAGTGCGACAGACCGAGGAAGTGCCCGATTTCGTGCGTGATGACGGAGTGGAAGTCGATGTCCGCCCGCCCGGTGGCGCCGAGCGACATGGGTGACTCGAACGTGTTCACCTCCACGTCCGCGTCGTAGATCTCGCCGGTGTCGGCGTTGAAGATCAGCGTGGTGAGGGCCAGCGTGTCGATGGCGTTTTCGTAGGGCCAGCTCTCGTCGCGGAACATGAAGATGTTCGCGTTCGGGGCGTCCTGGTTGTACTCGGCCTCGTGGCACTCCACCGGTCCGTAGTCCAGGATCTGGACGCCGGGGCCGACGCCGCCGCCGCAGTCCGCGCTCAGCCACTCGGAGAAGGCGTCGACGATGGCCGCGTGCGCGGCGTCGTAGCTGATGCTGCGCCTGGGCGAGCCGTCGCGCTGCACGCCGAACGAGATGCAGCCCGAGCCCCAGTGCAGCAGCTTGCCGGCGGTGAGGCAGCCGTCGCTGTCGTACGTGCAGTCCTGCGTTTGGTCGTTGCAGCCGCGTGTGCGGCAATAGGCAGAGGCCGTGCTGGCGCTCCCCAGCAGCACGAGAGCGAGGCTGGCGGCCAGCGTGGTGCGGAGCCTCACTGCGCGACCACCCGCGTCAAGAGCGAGCGCGCGTCGCGCAGCTTGAGACCGGGCAGACGCTGCACGGCGGCGCCCGCTTCGTTCAGCAGCTCGCTGGCCTGGGGGCTGCGCAGTAGGTGCTCGGCGCCGGCGGCGTCACGCCGCAGGGGGTAGTGCCCCTGCGCCATCGCCGTGACGACCAGCGCGTCACGACTCGGCATGGTGAACAGCACGCTGCGCCGCCCGAGCTGGAGCCGCGCTTCCCCATGCACGAGCTGGCCGAGCTGGCCGAGCTGGCCGCCGAGGGTGCGCACCAGCAGCTCCTGCTCACGCGGGTCTTGACCTGCGAGCAGCTCGTCGGCGCGCACGCGCGTGTACGTGACGATGTGCTTGCGAGAGCCGATGCGCTCCCACACCGAGTACGCCTCCAGCGGCTCGCCCACCACCACGTGCTGGCTGCGCCGCACCAGCGCCTCGAGAGAGACAGCTCGGGAGAGCGAAGCGTGCGCGGGCGGCCCAATCAGCGTGCCCAACACCCCGGCCGTCGTAGCCCGAACGAACCCACGTCGATCCATCGCCTGGGGAGCCTAGCACTTGGGCCGTAGGGCGCTTTTTTGTCCCTGATTTGCGGGCCCTGGCAGGGGGGCGCTATAACCTCGGACGGTTCGGCTCGCCGTTCGGCCATCCGAGACCGCCCTCCGCGCATGAGCCACACCGCTACCGTATCCGCCTCGGGGCCGACCCTCGAGCGCGCCTCGCCCGGACTCCTCGACGAAATCAAGATCTACATCCAGCGTCATCGCGGCGCGGTGGAAGAGATGATTCGAGGAGGCAAGGTCGAGTCCGGCCTCCCTGCATCGGAGCGCTACAGCCGCGCCGTGGACGGCCTGCTCTGCTCGCTGTTCAAGGCGCTCGAAGGCAAGATGTCCAAAGAGGTGAGCTTCGCGCAGCTGGGCCTCGCCGCTGTCGGCAGCTACGGTCGCGGCGCGCTGGCGCTCCACAGTGACTTGGACGTGCGGCTCTTGACCACGGCTCGCCCGGATAAGGTGCGCAACGTGGCCGAGGCGTTGCTCTACCCGCTGTGGGACGCGGGGCTGATGATCGGTCACCAAGTCGTCGGCGCCACGGAGCTGATCGAGCTCGGGCGCACGGATCTGCCCACCGCGACTACGCTGCTTGATTGGCGCGTCGTCGCCGGCGACAAGACCGGCACGGAGAAGCTGCTCAACCGCGCGTTCGACGGCTTGTTCGGGGCGAGCAACATCCAGCGTTTCCTGGATCGCATGGAGCAGCGCGCTGCAGAGCGCTCGGAGCGGTTCGGCGGCTCGGTGTACCTGCTGGAGCCGGACGTGAAGAACGGCATCGGTGGGTTGCGCGACTTGGACATCGCGCACTGGGCGGCGCGCGCGCGCTGGCGCGTCAACCACCTGTCGGAGCTCGTGCGGCTCGGCGTGCTCTTGCCGCGTGAGTGGCAGCAGATCGAGACCGCGGCGCAGCTGGCTTGGCGCGTGCGCAACTTGCTGCACCTGTACGCGGGGCGCCGCTCGGACCGCTTGAGCTTCGATCGTCAGGAAGCCGTGGCGGAGGTCTTGGGCTACGGCAGCGGTGGGCCCGGCGTCGAGGCCTTCATGAGCGAGTACTACCGCAACGCTCGCAACATGGTGCAGGCGCGGGAGATGCTGCTGTCACGCGCGGCGCCGCCGCCCAAGCGCCGCCCGCGTGAAGAGATCCTGGGGCGTGGCCTGAAGCTGACCAACCGCCAGGTATCGCTCGAAGATCCGGCGCAGCTGGAGACCGACCCGGTGCTGGCGCTGCGCATCTACGACGAGGCGGTGAAGCGTGACTTGCCGGTGTACGCGTTCGCGCGGGACGCCATCGCGCGCGTCGCCGGCTCGAGCACGTTCTGCGAGGAGCTGCGCAAGAGCGAGGAGGCCGCGCGGCTGTTCCTCAAGCTGCTCACCACCGCGCAGCGCACCAAGCTGCGCGACGGCTCGGTGCTGAAAGAGCTGCACGATGTCGGCCTGCTCTTGGCGATGATCCCCGAGTTTGCGCCGGTGGTCGGCCGCGTGCATCACGACGTGTACCACGTGTACACGGTGGACGTTCACTCCGTGGCTGCGGTGGATCGCCTGCGTGCGCTCGTGCGCGGGGAGTTGGCCGCCGAGCACCCGCTCGCTTCACGTCTGGCGGCGGAGCTCACGCGCCCGGTGGTGTTGTTCTGCGCCGCCTTGCTGCACGACATCGGCAAGGACATCGGTGGGAAGAGCCACGATCAGCGCGGGATGGAGCTGTCCAAGGGCATCTTGGAGCGGCTGGGGGTGCCCTCGGCGGATGCGCGCGAGGTAGGCCAGCTGATCTTGACGCACCTCAAGATGTACCACGTGGCGACGCGCCGGGACATCGACGACCCCAAGACGATCGAGCTCTTCGCGCAGGATTTGCACGGCCCCGAGGGACTGCGGGAGCTTTATTTGCTCACGATCTGCGACGTGTCCACCACCAGCCCCACGGCGCTCACCAGCTGGAAGGCGCGGGTGCTGGAGGAGCTGTACGTGCACACCTACCGCTTCTTCACGGCCGGCTCGGTGCAGCGCGGACAGGAGCGCCTGAACCAGATCCGTGACGAGGTGAGGGCGCTTTGCCCCGAGCGCGGTGAGCGTGACTTCCTCGATCACTACCTAGCGGCGATGCCTGAGCGCTACGTGTACGCGAACGACCCCGCGGACATCGTGCGGCACTCGCGCTTCGCGCGGCAAGCGCAGCTGAAGCAGGTCAACGTCACGGTGATGACGACCAACGATCCGTACGTCGAGGTCGGCTTCATCGCCGACGACCGGCCGGGCCTGCTCGCTATGATCACCGCGACGCTGACGGCGGCGCGCTGCAAGGTGATCAGCGCCCAAGTTTACTCGTGGACGGACCAGTTCGGTCGCATGCGTGCGCTGGACTTGTTCTGGGTGCGCTGCGGTGAGAGCAGTGAGGGCGTGCTGTCGGCCCTCGGCAAGCTGGAGCGTGATTTCACGCGCTTGCTCGGGCAGGAGCTGTCGCCCGGGGAGCTGGTCACGGGCGGCGCGGGGCGCTCGCGCTGGTCGGATCGCCCTACGCCGAAGGTTCCGACCGAGGTGAACATCGACAACCGCTGCGCCACGGGCCACTCGGTGATCGAGGTCACCACCAAAGATCAGCTCGGCCTGCTGTTTTGGCTGGCGCACACGCTCGTGCATCTGGACCTTCAGATTTCCCTCGCGAAAATCAACACCGAGGGCACGCAGGTGGCAGACGTTTTCTACGTGACCGACACTTCCGGAGCCAAGCTGGTGCTCCCCGAGCGCATCGAAGAGGTCAAGAACCGAATCCTCTCGACCATCGCTCACTTGGAAAACGGTCACTGACAGCCTAGGGTCTCCTCATCCCATGAACCTTTCGCGCGTCTGTCTCGCGGGTTGGTCTGCTCTGCTCATTGCGCTCGCCGGCTGCAGCTCTGCGCCGCCGCCGGCCTCGGCGGACAATCCTCCGCCGCTGGACGACGGCCCTCCGCCCAAGCCGAAGGAAGACGCGGTGGTCGCGCCTTCGAGCGAGCTGGTCAAGCAAGGCATGGACGCGATCCAGAAGCAGGACTTCGATGGCGCGCAGAAGATCTTGAGCCAGGCGGTGAGCCAGGATCCGCAAGATCCGCAAGCGGCGTTCTACCTGGGCGTCGCCATCGACGGCAGCGGCGACCTGCCCGGCGCGATCGCGCAGTACAAGAAGGCGCTCGACCTGGATCCCAAGCTGGTGGAGGCCGCGGTGAACTTGTCGGGCGCGCAGTACGAGCAGAAGGACGCGGCCGGGGCGCTCGCTACCGCGGAGCAGGGGCTGAAGGTGAACCCCAAGTCGCCGGAGCTGCTCGTCAACCGAGCGCTCGCGCTGGAAGCGCTGGGCAAGAAGGACGAGGCGATGGCGGCGTACGGCACGGCCGTGAAGGCACGCCCCGACGACGCGCAGCTGCGCATCACCTACGCGGAGCACCTAGCCAGCGCTGGCAAGCGCGAAGAGGCGCTCACCGAGCTGCGCTCCGTGCAGGGCGTAGACGATCCGACCTTGCTGGCCGCGCTGGGCGTCCGCTTCGGCCGGCTCAAGGCTTTCCCGGATTGCGTCGCCGCGCTGGACAAGGCGCTGAAGCTGAAGGACACGGCGGATC
>JAEYOT010000901.1 GCA_023411445.1 Pseudomonadota bacterium | reverse complement strand
ATGTACATCAGCACGGACTCCACGCCTGGCGCGCTCGAGATGTTGCCGGCACCGGCGCCGCTCGCGCCAGCCGCCGAGTAGCATTCCCAGCTCATAGGCGGGCTGTGCGAGAGCGCGTCGTTCGCGGTCATCATCAGCGCGCACGCTTGAGCCTCTTGGTTGTGCGCGTCCGTCGTGGTCACGGCGGGAAGATCCGCCAACCAACGCATGAGGTTGACCATGCGCAGCGCGCTGGCCCGCCCGTCGGCGGAGATGTCCCCCACCGTGCACGAGTTGACGGAGCCGCTCCAGGTTCCCTCCGTCAGGCCTGCCGTGTCCGCCTTCCAGCGAGCGCAGGTGTTGGCGGCTGAGCGCTCACCGCCCGCTCCGCCACCGCTGCCGCCGTTCGGCATGCCACCCGCCGAGCTGCCGCCCTGAGCGGAGCCACCATTGCCGGAGCCTGCTTGCGACTCGCCAGCCTCGCCCCCCTCACCATCGCTGCCGCCGCTCATCGCACCCGCTGTGCCGCCGCCCGTACTGGAGCCGGCCGCCGCGGTACTACCGCCGCTCGTGCCGCCCGCGTTGGCGGAGCCGCCTGTCCCGCCCATGCCGGTCGAGCTACCGGCCAGCGAGCCCGAGCCGGCTCCACCATCCGGGTTGGAATTTTCTGCGCTGGAGCAGGCTACGCCCAGTGCAAGCGCCACCACGACCACCCCGGCACCGGCACACGAGCTCGCGCGACTCATACCTTCTGCAGTGCTCCCCAGCCCGCGCGAGCGGCTCACGCAAATGCGCCGGCGCGAAGGGCTCCACGCGAGTTTGCGCTAAACACCGGCCATGACCGTGGCCGTCGTGGCAGAGAAGCCTTCGGTAGCGAAGGATCTGGCACGAGTGCTGGGGGCGACGCGACGTGGCGACGGCACGCTCTCCGGCAACGGCTACGTGGTCACGTGGGCTATTGGGCACCTTGTAGGTCTAGCTGAGCCGGAGGGGGTGAGGCCTGAGTGGAAGCGCTGGCGGCGCGAGGACCTGCCGATGCTGCCCGAGCGCTGGCCGCTCACCATCTTCCAAGCAACACGCGATCAGTTCGAGATCGTGCGCCGCGTGCTCAACGCGCCCGACGTGAAGTCGGTGATCTGCGCCACGGACGCAGGCCGCGAAGGCGAGCTGATCTTTCGCTTCATCTACGAAGCCGCGCGCTGCCAGCGGCCCGTCTCGCGCCTGTGGATCTCCTCGCTCACGGAAGGCGCCATCCGTGAGGGCTTGCGCAAGCTGCGCCCCGCCAGCGACTACGATCACCTGGCGAGCGCCGCGCTCGGCCGCAGCCGCGCGGACTGGCTCGTTGGCATGAACCTATCGCGCGCCTACGGCTTGGCGCTGGACGCGCCGCTCTCGGTGGGCCGCGTTCAAACGCCGACGCTAGCGATGCTGGTGGAACGCGAGCTCGAGATCCGCGACTTCGTGCCGGAGAAATACCTGGAGGTGGTGGCGACGTTCTCGTGCGACGCCGGGACGTACGCCGGCACGTGGTTCGACCCGAAGCAAAAAGAGCACGCGCAGCGCCTGCCGGCTTCGGGGGAGCTCGCTCGCGCGGTGGTGGAGCGCGCTTTGGCTGGTCGCGCGCGGATCGCCAGCGTGACGTCGCAGACGAAGCGCTTGCCGCCGCCGCTGCTCTACGACTTGACCGAGCTGCAGCGGCACGCCAACCGCCTGTACGGCTTCTCCGCGCAGCGCACGCTCGATCTCGCGCAAGCGCTGTATGAAAAGCACAAGCTCATCAGCTATCCCCGCACCGATAGCCGTCACCTCTCGAGCGAGGTGGCCAAGAGCCTGCCGGAGATCGTACCAGCCGTCGCCTCGCCGTACGTCGAGCATTTGGCGGCCGGCACGGGAACACGACCGCTCTCGCGCCGCTTCGTGGACGACAGCAAGGTCGGCGAGCATCACGCGATCATCCCCACCAGCGTGAGCGCGAGCGGCAAAGCGCTGAGCCAGGACGAGCTCAGGCTCTATGGCCTGATCGTACGGCGCCTGCTCCAAGCCTGGCACGAGGACTTCGTGTGGGCGGCCACGACGGTCATCACCGAGGTGCGACCTCAAGCGAGCGCCGAGCCGCTCGATTGCTACCGCAGCCACGGAACCGCCATCGAGCAACGCGGTTGGAAGGTGCTGGATATCGGGCCCGTCGCGCCGCCGCGCGCGAAGAGTCCCACCGGCGGCGCGGAAGAGCGCGCCGAGGACCCGCCCACGCTGCCGTCTGGCCTAGTGCGCGGAGCCGCCGCGCGCGTGCTGGACGCGAAGGCCGTGGAGAAGGTCACGCGCCCGCCGCCGCCCTTGACGGACGCCACCTTGCTCACGGCCATGGAGCTGGCCGGCAAGACCGTGGACGAAAAGGAGCTGTCGGACGCCATGCGCGACAGCGGCCTCGGCACCCCCGCGACTCGCGCGAGCATCATCGAGACCTTGCTGACCCGCGGCTACGCCGTGCGCGACGGCAAGGCGCTGCGCGCGACCGAGCGCGGCATCGGCTTAATCGCGGTGGTGGACGCCGAGGTGAAGAGCGCCGCCATGACCGGAGCCTGGGAAGCGCGCCTGCAAGCCATCGCGCGCGGCAAAAGCGAGCTTGGCCCGTTCATGCGGCAAATCGAGGATTACGTCACGAAGGTGGTGCAGCGCGTGCCGCCGCTTCTACCGCCGCTGGCCGGCGACTCAAGGGCGACCAGCAAGAGCGCCAAGAGCCGGACCCAGCCCAGCACGGCTCCGAGACGCGATCAGCCGGCGCCGCATCTCGCTCAGCTAGCACGTCCCTCTCCAGCCGTGAGCACCGAGCCGCGTGCACCGCGCACAGAGCCCTTGCCGCTCGACCAGCTGCTGCGTGAGCGCTTCGGCTTTCCGGAGTTCCGCCCTCACCAGCGAGCCGTGTGTGAAGCAGCGACGCAGGGCAAAGACGTGCTCTTGGTGATGCCGACCGGGGCCGGCAAGTCCCTGTGCTACCAGCTGCCGGGGCTCGCGCGCGGCGGCACCACCTTGGTGATAAGCCCGCTGATCGCGCTGATGGAGGATCAGGTGGCGCGGCTGCAGTCGCTGGGCTTGCGCGCCGAGCGCATCCACTCCGGGCGCCCCCGCACCGAGTCACGCCAAGCCTGCGTGGACTACGTCGCGGGCAAGCTGGACTTCTTGTTCATCGCGCCGGAGCGGCTCGGTGTGCCCGGCTTTCCCGAGCTCTTGGCGCGGCGACCGCTCGGCTTGATCGCGATCGACGAGGCGCACTGCATCTCGCAGTGGGGCCATGACTTTCGCCCGGATTATCGGCTGCTCGGGCAGCGGCTGCCGCTCTTGCGCCCGGCGCCCGTGGTGGCGCTCACCGCTACCGCCACGCCCGTCGTGCAGCGAGATATTGCCGCGCAGCTGGGGTTGGGCAAGAGCGCCCAGCTGTTCATCCACGGCTTTCGCCGCCACAACTTGGCGCTCGAAACGCTGGAGGTGCCGCAGAAGGAGCGCCCCGGCCGCGCGCTGGCCTGGCTCGCCAGCTCTGGCCGGCTCCCGGCGATCGCCTACGCGCCCACCCGCAAGCTGGCCGAGAGCGTCGCGCAGCTCCTGTCCACGCGCTACCGCGTGGCCGCGTACCACGCCGGGCTGGCTACAGACGTGCGCGAGCGCGTGCAAACGGAGTTCTTGGCCGGTCGGCTCGATGTCGTCGTCGCGACGGTGGCGTTCGGCATGGGCGTGGACAAGGCGGACATCCGCACCGTGCTGCACCTCGGGCTACCGGGCAGCGTGGAGTCTTACTACCAAGAGATCGGCCGCGCCGGTCGCGATGGCAAGCCGTCGCGCGCCGTGCTCATGTACCACCCGACCGATCGCAAGACGCACGACTTCTTCCTGCGCCGGGACTACCCGGAGGAAGAAGTGCTGGAGAAGTTGTTCAACGGGCTGAAGCAAGAGCCGATCACTGCGGAAACACTGCGCAAGAAGACGCGCCTCAAGAAGGCGGACTTCCCGAAGGCGCTGGAGAAGCTGTGGGTGCACGGCGGCGTGCAGGGCGTGGCGGAGGAGCAGCTGGTGCGCGGTCACGCCGACTGGCGCGCTCCGTACGCCGCGCAGCGCGCGCTCCGCGTCGAGCAGCTCGCGCTGATGCTGAAGTTCGCAGAGAGCCGAAAATGCCGCATGCTCGCGCTGGTCGAGCACTTCGGCGATACGGCAGACTCGGCCGCCCCTTGTGGCCAGTGCGACGCTTGCGCGCCGGGCTCGAGCCTCAAGCTCCAGGCCGCCCCGGCGGGCGGCTTCGCGGTCGTGAAGACGCCCA
>JAEYOT010000850.1 GCA_023411445.1 Pseudomonadota bacterium | reverse complement strand
GCTCGGGCGCGTTCACGGAGCTCGAGCTGGGCGTCGACGCTCAGGCGCCGAGCCGCGGCGTCGGGATCGGTGCAGACGATCCCACCAGCATCGAGATGCCGTCCAACTGACGGCGCGGCGCGCCACTCATCCCGGGCACGGGCTGATATGCTGCGGGCGATGCGTCAGAAGATCCTGCTCGCGCTGAGCTTCGCCGTCGTGAGCTGCGCCAAGAGCGGCACCGTCGCCGAGTGCGCGCCGCCTGAGCACTGGGAGGGCGAATGCCAACTGACCAGCATCACGAAGGTGGAAGACAGGGAGTTTCCGATCCCGCACGTGGTGTTGGAGGCCATCTATCGCCCTCAGCCCAACGCGCGCTCCCCCAACCTCACCCCGCCGGAGCTCGCGGAGCGCACCCTGGTCAAGAGCCACTTGGAGCTCGCGCTCTACGACTACCTGGAGGCGCACCCGCGCGTCCCCTGCTCGGTGCAAGCACCGACGGGCGGCGCGTGCACGCCTGCTCAGGTCAAGCTGGCGCTCGCGCCGTTCGATCCTGCCGCTGCCGAGAGCACCGCCGCCGCTCCGCCCGTGACCGGCTGCGCTCAGATCGAGGCAACCGGCTCGCAGGACACCGTACGCGAAACGCAAGGAGTCACGCCGCTGGTCGTCACCCAGCGTGTTGCCTTCGCCGCGAGCTCGGCAGAGCTGCCGCCGGACGCCGACGCGCTCACGGCCGAGGTCGCCGCGCTGCTGCGCGCGAACCCGACCATCGAATGCCTGGGCGTCGTGGGACAAATCGCGAGCGGCGAGTCGCCAGCGCTGGCCGAGAAACGAGCCAACGTCGTCAAGGACTTGCTGGCGGCGCACGGGGTTGACGCTTCACGCCTGCTCACGATCGGTGCGACCGCCAAGGTGTTCGGCGAAGGCTCTCGCCCAGCCGAGCCCGACCCCGCCGATCGACGCGTGAGCTTCACGGTCTTGCTGCAGCGGTCAGCCAGCCCCTGAGGCGTTTACGGGAGGCGCGGCTCACGGCGCGCGCAGGAAGAAGGCGAGCTGCTTCTTCTGGAAGCGCGACATCCCCTCGCGCGCGAGCGCCTCGTACACGTCCTTGGGCGTGGCGCCGACCGCTTCCCAAACCTTCATGTCCGGCGCGAGCCACGCCGAGAACTTGAAGCTCAACGGCTGGTCGTCGTCCGGGATGATCAAGAGCGAGCGCATCGTGAGCCCCAAGCCGACGAACACGCCGCGCGGCTTCTTGTGCATGAACGCGCCGGAGAGCTCGCTGCGATGGTTGATGACGAGCGTCGGCTTCGTCACCTTCGGGATCTCCGTGCCGTCATCCGGAATGGCCGGCACCAGCTTGAAGCGCAGGATATCCGGGGCAAACTCGCGGTTGAGCCGCGCCTCGATCTCACGGCCCACCTCGTTTTCGTGCCGCTCCCAGTCCTCCGCGCGGAAGAACCGCGTCGGCATCGCCTCCGGGCCGAGGTAGTACGCGCTCTTCTGCAGCGCCGCCTCGGTGTCCTTGGGATCCGTCGGGCGACGGCGGAAGGCTATTTCCACCTCCGGCCCGTGCTTCTGCGCGTAGAACAACAGCCGGCCCATGAAGCCGTAGAGTCCGGGCGTCGCTGGCTGCGACACGGCACGAAACGACAGCGCCGCTTTGGAGAACAGCTCCTGCTTCTTGGCGGCCAGCTCCTTCTCCACGAGCGGGGCGTGCTTCTGCTCGCGCTCGAACGCGACCAGCTCCGTCAGCGAGCCCTTGGCCGACACTGCTGCGAGCTCCGTCAACAGCGCGCTCTTCAAAGCCGCTTGGACTTGCGGCTGGATGTGCTCGTGACCGCCGCGCGCGATGAACTCCTCCAGCGCGCCCACGCTGCCGCGCTGGATGGCGCGCCCCAGCTCCGCTTGCGGTAGCAGCACCTCGCGCACGTCCGGCCGCTGCCCGCCGCGCGCGAGGTACGCGCGATACGCTTCGACCGTGCCGAGGTTGCGCGCGGCCGTGTAGAGCCGCTCCTCGCTCACCAGGTTGCGGCCGTACCAAGCCAGCGGCCCGAGCAGCGCGCCAGCGAGCAGCGCCGGTAGCCAGCCGAAGCGTAGCCAGCGCGGCGAGCTCTTGCGCAAGCGCTCCGTCGGCGTGAACGGGCTCTTGAAGCCGGTGTCCGCCAGCGGATCCAAGCCGGCCAGCTCGCGGCTGCTGGGCGGGCCGGAGTGACCGGAGACGCGGTTTCGGTGTTGCTCCACGAGCGCCAAGAGCTGATCGGCGATCGCGGGATCGGCGGTGTCGAACTCGAAGCTCGCGCCGCCTTCGAACGTGAGCGCGACCTTGCGACCTTCGCGCTTCACGTCGCTCAGCTCTGGGAAGCGGTGAATCCGCACCACGTCCGTCTGCGCGTCCACGACGCCGATCGGGAAGACGTACACGCCAGCGCGGTAGGGCAGGCTGTCTCGCGCGTGATCGAGGGCGATGGCGCGGAGCGCCGCAAAGACAGCCAGCGCGAGCAAGAGCCCCAGCGCCGCGGCCCAGGGCAAGCCGAGCAGCGCGAAATCACTCTCCAGCGAGCCGAAGCCCAGCGTCACGACGCCGATAGCCGCGAGCAGGCAGAGCGCCCCCGCGGCCCACCAGGCGAGCACCGCAGGGCGCAGCCGCGCGGGTCGAAACGCTAGCGGCGTCGGCGGGACCGAGCCGCGGGCAGCTTCCACGAAGCGATCCTGAAGCGATCTGTCGAGATCGAAAAAATCGACGGTCTGCATGCCCGGCGAGCCGACAATACCCCGTCTGCCCACAAATCGATCCAACTACTGGGAGCACGAGCGTCTGCCAGCCAAGAGCGATGCTCGTCACACGGGACAAATCGCAGCTCACGGTTTGAGAGCGCGCGCGCGCAGCACCTGCCACCTGGCGGGCAGCGTCAGTGCGCGGAGTCAATGGCTGGCGGCGCGCCTCCCGAGGAGACGCGCCGCCTGTGGTCACGGACGATCGCCACACGTCCGCTCCCCCACCCGAACCCCGCCCCTAGTACTTCCATGAAATCGATATCAGCTCGTATCCGATCGCGATCGAGCTCGGAGCATGTACCAACCTCCTGAAGCGCCGCTAACGCGCGGACGCCAAGAGCGTTTCAGCAAGGTGCGTACCAGACGCGCGAGCCCTAAATAATCGGCGGCGCGGCTCGCCCTCACGCGCACCTGGCGCGCTCCGTTCACGACTGTGGCAGGGGCTGCCCACCGCTCCGTGCCGGCGATTCACAGTCCAATTTGCGCGAGGCCGAGCGAATGATAGGAGTGGCGGCGATGAGCTCTCGTGACTTGCCCGGCGTCAGTGCCATGAGTGTTTACGTGCCGCCCTTCCGGGTGGATCTCAAAGACTGGTGCGCTTGGACCGACAACAGCTGGGAGAAGATCTCGGCGGTGGTGGGTCGCAGCTTCCGCGTATGCGGTAGGCACGAGAACGTCTACACCATGGCGGCCAACGCCGTGCTCCGCCTGATCCGTCAGAACGACGTCGATCCGGCGCGGGTGGGCTTCTTGGGTCTAGGCACGGAGTCCAGCACGGACAACGCGGCCGGCGCCGTGATCGTGCGCGGCATGGTGGATCGCGCGCTGGAGTCGCTCGGGCTGCCCCGGCTATCGCGGCACTTGGAGGTGCCTGAGTTCAAGCACGCGTGCCTGGGCGGCGTGTACGCGCTGAAGAGCGCCCTGCGCTACGCCTCCAGCGACGGCGCGGATCGCCTGGCCATCGTGGTCAGCGCGGACGTGGCTGAGTACGAGCGCGGCAGCACCGGCGAGCAAACGCAAGGCGCGGGCGCCGTCGCGATGCTGGTGGAGCACAGCCCGAAGCTATTCGGCGTGGACCTGAAGCACGCCGGCAGCGCTTCTGACTACCGTGGACCGGACTTTCGCAAGCCGTTCGCGCGTCACTTCACGGAAGGCTACGCGCCCAAGACCCAGCGCCTGAGTGACTTCCCCGTGTTCAGCGGCAAGTACTCCACCTTCTCTTACCTGGACGAGACGGTGCACGCGGTGGAGCGCATGTTGAGCCGGCTCGACGTCTCTGCGGGTAGCTACTACCAGAGCGTGCGCGGCCTGTTCTTCCACCGGCCGTATCACCTGATGCCAGTGCAGGCCATGTCGTTCTTGTATGTCCGCGGCCTGGCCCGCGGTGACCACCACCACGACGAGCTCCGCAGCCTGTGCGAGCAAGCCGGCGTCACCTTCGAGGATGTGCTGAAGGAGACCGCGTCGACGCCCGATCTGTACGGCGAGCTCCTGAAGAAGGACGACGCCGTAGCGGACCCCTACGTCGCGACGACCGCGGTGGCGGGCCTGCTGCGCAAGCAACCTCAGTTCCGCAAGCTGCTGGACGAGAAGATGGGGCTCGGCTCCGAGGCGGTGAAGGACCTGGGGAACCTGTATAGCGCCGCGTTGCCGGCCTGGATCGCGGCCGGCTTCGAAGAAGCGGCGCGCACCCGGCTGGAGCTGGCG
>JAEYOT010000827.1 GCA_023411445.1 Pseudomonadota bacterium | reverse complement strand
GACAAGTTCCACAGCGCGCGCTGCAGGTACGGCTCGAGCCCAGCTGGCACCGGCGACGCGCCGCGTAGCGCGCGCGCCGCTCCGGCGATGGCGTAGGCGTGGTGGCCGGATTCCAGCTCCTCGAGCGCGAACGACAGCGCAGCCGGCGGCAAGCCGACGCGCTCGAACGCCGCCAGCACGAAGCCGCGAACCTGCTCGGCGTCGGCAAGCGGCAACTGGCGCTGGAGCGGGCTCTGCTCGTCCAGCAGCGCCACCGGCTCGTCGCGACGCGCTGGCTCAGCCAGCACGGCGGCGATCAGCGCCGGGACCTGCTCCAGCGTCACGGTCATGCCAAAGCTCAGCGACGCTTGGCCAGGTAGTGGCGAGCCGTCTTGCGAGCGCTCGCGCTACCGGCGCTCTCGAGCAGCTTGCTCGCGCTGGCCGCCAGCGCCGGTGAGTCCTCCCCGAACGTGCTGACCCACGCCATGCACGCCTCGCGCACGTCATCGTCCTCGCTGTCGTCGCCGACGATGCGGATGGCCTGCTTCTGCAGCTTCTTCGGCTCCAAGTTGTGCAGGGCGCCGAGCGCGATCAGCCTGGCCTCCGTGCTCTCGCGTTTGTTCTTGAGCAGCTTCTCGAACGAGGCCTTGGCGTCCGGATCGGTGGCCAGCATGCGCAGCGCCTGCAGGCGTGCAGCCTCCGACGGCGGCTTTCGCAAGATGTCGTGCAAGAGCTCGGACAGGTCCAGCTTGGCGTCGTAGCTGAGGAAGAGCAGGGCCTTGTCCGCCGGCAAGAGTGACTGATCGCCGCTCTTCAGGCCGACGATCAGCTTCTTCTGCGTGGGGGCGTCCTTCTCACGCGTGAGCGCTGCCAGCGAGCGGCGTCGCAAATCTGCGTCGTCAGACTGCGCTGCCTTGCGCAGGGCCGCGATGAACGCCGGGCGCTCCGCGTTGAAGGTGCTGACGTGAAAGGATGCCACCTTCAGCGCGCTCAGCGCCGCGGAGCGCACCGCGACGGGCTCGTTGGCGTCGGCCAGCAAGCGCAGCAGGAGCTTCAGCGCGTCGGGATCGTGGCTCAAGGCCACGCCAAGCTTCTTGATCGCGGCCGTGCGCAGCTTCAGGCTGCCGCCGCTGCTCTGCGCTAGCTTCAGCGCAGCGGCGGTGTCGTCAGCGCGCTCGAGCGGGCCCAGCGCCTGCAGCGCCTCCATGCGCCTGCCCTCGCTGGCGTCCGAGTCACGAAAGGCAACAGCGCGCGCGCGGCGCTGCGCCAGCTGCTTCAGCTGTCCCTGCAGTTGCTTCTTGTATTGCTTGGGGTCCATGCTGGCCTCGCTCAGTCGAAGGGCACGTCGTCGTAGTCGAAGCCCAGCCGGCTCTGGTCGCTGAGCCGTCCCTGGTAGTCGAGCATCTCGCGCACCAGGGGGGACGGACCGGGCGCGCTGGCGCTCGCCGACGCAGCGAGCGGGCCGCCCGGCGCGGTGGGCGGCCGCAAGCCGCCGGTCACGCCGTTCCACGGCCACATCGTGTCGTCCAACCTGTGCCCGACGCGGTCGCTGGGCGTATAGGAATCGGGGTCGGTCGCGTCGAAGCGCCCGAACATCCACTGCCACTTGGCCCAGAGCCGATCGACATTGGCGTGCAGCAGGAAGAACAGCGGATCGCGCGCGGCGGTGCCGATCGCCGAGATCGAGCCGCCGAACGACACGTGGGCGTAGCCGTGCGGGCTCATCTCCAAGTTCTCCCAAAACGCCAGGTATGGGCTGCCTTCGTCCTGGCCCAAGGCCAGCGTCTCCAGCTCGGTCGGGATCGGCCCCAGGCTGTCGGCATCGCGCGCCGGCGAGCCGCTCGTGTCGAACTCCGGCAAGCGATGGATGCCGGGAACGCCGTCCGTGGCCCAGAAGCTGAGCGGGTTGCCGGGCGCGAACCGGACGATGCCTAGCGGATCGCTACGCCCCAAGAACGCCGGGTGAAACAGCTTGGGCGCCGGCTGGTCGAAGCGCCAGTACGGGAGCGCGACGGAAGGATCCAGAAGCTGCAGCTCGCGCTCCAAGTCCAACAGGTACGCGCGGTGCCAGGGTAAGAAGCCGGTACGTCCGTGCGCCTCGTCCGACGCGCGGCCCACGTGCATCTCGCGGAAGACTTGGAATACGCCGGCGCCCGCGTCGTTCAGCCGCGCCAGCGCGGCCAAAAAACGATCGCGCTCGGCCGGAGTGAGGCTGCTGGCGTCCTTGCGAACGCGCACCATCACCGGCACCTCGACCAGAGCCTCGCCCTCAGCCGACACGACGATGGCGGTGTCGCCGTCCTCACTGCTCGGCTTGCCGAATTTGCCGCCGACCCAGAAGCGCACGCTGCGAGTCAGCGGCGGTACGCTCAGCGTGAGCCGCTCCTGCGGCGGCGCGCCCAGCTCCGTGTAAAAGACCAGCTCGCCACCGCCCGCCCGACTCTTGCCGCTGAGCTCGAGCGACGCTGGCAGCGACGGCCCTTCCACGGTCCTGACGACGCACGGTGACGGCGCCCAACCAAGATAGCGCGCAGCCTCCAGCAGACTTCCGTTGAGGTGAAGCTCCAGAGCCATGATTTTCCCGCCTCTGCTTGGCGAATAGGAGCCCGGGTAGGCTAGGGTCAAGTGAAAGCGGGCGGCCCTAAAAAATCTGGGCAACGCTCCGTCCCCATGGCTATGTTGCTCGACGCGATGCGGGAGAGAGCCAGGGCGGGTGCGCTGTACTTTGTACTATCACTGGGGCCTTGCGTTGGCTGCGCGCCTGCGCTCTCTAGCTTCACGCCAGCGCACGTGGCGCCGAAAGGGCACGTGCAAGCGGAGCTGGGCTTGGACGTGTCGGTGCCGACCGGCGCCATGGGCCACGTCGTCGACGCCGGCGAGGCGCTCTCGGCCGCGGGCGACCAGCGCGAGCTGACGCGCGAGGAGCAGGAGCAACTACTGCGTTCCGGCGCCGCGCTGCTCCTCAACCCTCCCTCGGCGACGCCCCACTTCGGCATCGCCTACACGGCCTGGGAGAGGATCGAGCTGAACGGTCGCCTGTCGGCCGGCGCAATCCGACTGGGCGCTCGCTATCAGCTCTTGCAGCAGGCCAAGAGCGGCGTGGATGTGAGCGTCGGTCTCGGCGGCGCGCGCTACGCCGAGGAGTTTCCCATCGGCAACCAACTCTCGCTGCTAAAAGTTGAGGGTTTCACGCGTTGGCAGCTGGACTTGCCGCTGCTCGTCGGCCGGCACGAAAACTGGTATCGAGTCTGGGCCGGGCCGCGGGTGCTGTTCGGCTTCTACGACACCGGGTTCAAGCTCGAGCAGCCCGCGCTGCCCGGCGTGACGAACGAGCGAACCGTGCACGCCTCGCTCGATGGCGTCGCCACGTACCTCGGTGCGCAGGCGGGCGCGGCCGTCGGCTACAAGCGAGTCTTTCTCGCGCTGGAGCTCACCGTCGCCAAGCTCTGGACCAGCAGCGACCTGGTTGTGGATGGCACCTTGCACGAGTTAGAGCTCGACGGCGCCGTGGTCTATCCCGGCGTCGGTCTCTTGTTCGAGTTTTGAGCGACTGGCCCGGCGCCTACTAATAGGAGCTGGCCTGAGATGGAGCGGACAGCGCCGGCTCGAAGCCGCGCGCCGGCATGCCCAGCAAGAAGCCCTGCATCAGATCGGCGCCCACACCCAAGAGGGTGTCGCGCTCCTGCTCGGTCTCCACGCCTTCACACACGACGCGCATGCCTAGATCTTGCGAGCACAGGCCGATCATCGACTTGACCAGGTTCGTCTTCGAGGCCGAGCCGTCGATATCCCGCACCAGCGAGATGTCCAGCTTCACCATATCGGGCCCGATCTGCCGAAAGCTGGAGAGCCCCGCGTGGCTGGCGCCCAGGTCATCGACCGCGATGCGATAGCCCAGCTCACGCAGCTGCGCGATGCGGTGCTGCAGGTGATCCACGCGGTGGAGCGCGGTACGCTCGGTCACCTCCAGCACGACGCGCCCTGCGTGCTGCGCTAACGGCGCGTGCACGGAGTACAGGTGCTCACAGGTAAGATCCAGCGCGTGCAGATTCACGAACACCAGCGCGCCCGGTGGGGCCGAAAGCGCGCCCTCCGCCACCGCGTTGCGCACGCGCTCTCCCAGCTCTTGCACGCGGCCGAGCCGCTCGGCGGCGTCCAGCAGCTTGCCGGGCGTCGACAGATCCGGGTCCGAAGAGCGCACCAGCGCCTCGTAGCCAAACACGCTCTGTGACGACCAAGAAATGATGGGTTGGTAGGCGACCCACAGGCGCTCCAGCGCCCGCTCGAAGCGGCCGCCCAGGTCGTCCAGCTCTTCGATCAGCCAGCCGCCGGCCTCGCACACCTCCAAAGCCTTGCGCTTGAGCATGGACAGGCGATGGTGCGCCGCGGCGTCCCGCACGACCGCGACGAGGCGCTCGTTTTCCGCCGGCTTGGCGAGGTAGCGGTAACCTCCGAGCTCCATGGCCTCCATGGCGGTGGCTAGCGAGGGGTTACCGGTCAAAAAGATCAGCGGCACCTCCAGATCGATCTGCCGGATCTCGCGCAGCAGCTGCATGCCATCCATGCCCGGCATCATCAGGTCCGAGACGATGGTGTCGAAGCGCTTGCCTCGTCGCAGGATGGCGAGCGCCTGCTCACCGCTGGCCGCGGTCTCCACCTGCATGCCTGCGGCCTCCAGCGCCCGCTTGATCAGCCTGCGCAAGAGCTCTTCGTCGTCTACGACCAATACCTCGGTGTCGCGGCTCGCCATCGCTCGCTCCCGATTCGGTGACCGTAGATAGATACGCCTCCCCAGCAGCCGTGTCGAGCCAAGCCGCTGCGCTGGCGTTGTACCGGGCGCGCTATCGGGACATTACGCGACGAAACGGCGACGGGCGCGAGCCGGCGTCACTTGGGGACTTTGGGAAAATCCCTCAGATAGTGGCAGGTGTAGCCGCCGGGATTCTTCTGCAAGTAATCCTGGTGGTAGTCCTCCGCCACCGTGAAGGGGCCCGCCTCGGCGATCTGAGTGACCAGCGGCCGCGACCATTTTCCGCTCGCGTCCACGCGCTCCTTGACGCGCTGAGCCGCGGCGCGCTGCTCCGGTGAGGTCGCGAAAATGGCCGAGCGGTACTGGGAGCCGATGTCGTTGCCTTGCTGATCCACCGTCGTCGGATCGTGCATGCGGAAGAACCAATGCTCCAGGAGGTCCTCATACGACAGGCGCTTGGGATCGAACACGATGCGCACCGCTTCGGCGTTGCCGGTGCGGCCAGAGCTCACGTCTTCGTACTTTACGCCCGCGCGGCCGCCGGTGTAGCCCACCTCCGTCGAGACCACGCCCGGGATTTTGCGGATGATCTCCTCCATGCCCCAGAAGCAGCCGCCGGCCAGGATCGCCGTCTCGAGCGTGGGCGCGCAGCCAGGCTCGGACTGCCCGGAGTGCTCGGGCGCCGCGCACACGTTGTCCTTGCTCACCACGGGCGCCGGCGCAGGGCCGCTGAACAGCGACAGGTAGGCGCCGTAACCAGCTTGAGCCAGCTCTCGCTCGGGGATGAAGCGCAGCGCTGCGGAGTTGATGCAGTAGCGAAGGCCGGTGGGGCGCGGCCCGTCCTCGAACACGTGACCGAGGTGTGAGTCCCCGCTCTTGGAGCGGACCTCGGTGCGGCGCATCCCGAATTTGCTGTCCGTGCGGGTCACGATGCGAGCCTCATCGATCGGGCGGGTGAAGCTGGGCCAGCCGGTGCCGGAGTCGAACTTGTCGCGCGAGCTGAACAGCGGCTCTCCGCTGGCGACGTCCACGTAGATGCCGGACTCGTGGTGGTCCCAGTAGCGGTTGTTGAACGGCGGCTCGGTGGCGTCGTGCTGCGTCACCTCGTACTCGATGGGGCTGAGGCGCTGGCGAAGCTCGGCGTCGGTAGGTTTGCTGTACATCTTGCGGTCTTCCATCTTGGCAGCGGTCGGGCGCGCGGGCGAGATGCTGGAGGCGCTGACCACGCCGTGCTTGCGTTCACAGCCGGCCATAGCAAGCATCAAAAGTGCCCCGCCTAACAGGCCGATCCAGGCTCGAAAGCTCCAAGCTGCCATGTTGCCCTTACGCGCCCGCGGCGGCGGCGGTTACTGGCTTCCGAGCGGGCGCCCCCCAAGTGGGGTAAAATGGTGGTCTGCCTCAGCGCACGGGCTTCGAGCGCAGGCTGAGCTGCGCCGGGCCGCGCGCGGGATCCCCGCGTAGCTCCTCGAACCTGAGCAGGTACTTGCTCACCCCGTCTGCGGCGATCACGAGCCAGACGCTGTCGCTCGGCCGCAGCGGCGGAGGGCCAGGCTCCAGCCAGCGCGCGCCGAACGCGGTCGCGACGCCGTCGGCTTGCCAGGCCAGCGTCGGGTCGCTGAGCACTTCGTGATCGACGGCGTCGAAGGCGGGCAGCTCCGTGGCTACATCGCGCTCCTCGATCTGCTGCTGCGTCTCGCTCGGCGTGTCAGCCGCCTGCAAGTCCACCGCCTCCACGCCGCGCGGCCCGCTGACACCGCCGTTGACCGCTACGGCTTCGCGCCGGAAGCACAAGTGCCAGTCGCGCCTGGCGGCAGCCTCGGCGACAGTGAGCGCCAGCACCTCGGGCGAGTCCAGATCCAGGCAGGCCGAAGGCGTATCCGCGGGCCCAGTGCCGGTGCTCACGCTGGCATCGATGCCCGCCACTTCCCGCGTCTCCCCGCGGCTACCGTCCGGGAAGACCTCAGCGAAGCGGATGCGGTACTGCGCGCTCACGAGCGCGGCTTCCTTGGTTTCGTAGTAGTCGAGCAGCTGCAGCTTGAACAGGCGCTCCCCATCGCGCAGGCCATACACGTGGTAGCGGCTGAGCACCCGGTGCGTGTTGCCAGCGTAGAAGTACCAGTCGATGAGCGCGCCGCCCGCGCGATCCGTGAAGAGCCGCGGCGTGTCCGGCGCGGTGTCGGAGAGGAACGTCGGCGCCGAGAGCGGTCCGAACGCCGCAGCGCTGCCCGGACCTGAGACGCCGCCGTTGGTGAAGATGCTGCGGCCCTGCAGCGCCAGATCCCACGCGAGCGACTCGCGGCCGTCAGCGGGCAGCTTTAGCGCGACGGACCGGGAGAGCTCGATGAAGGCGCGCTGGTCCGGGCCGACGGAGAGCCGCAACAGCTCCGCTCGACCTTCGCTCTCCTCTTCGCCGCCGATGGGAGAGCTCGCGCAGCCCAGCGCGGCGAGCAGGAGGAAGCCCGGCAGTAGCGCGCGCGTCATGCCCAAGGATGTCCGGAGTCGCACCCGGCGCTCAAGGGGAATGACCTTACGCCGTGCGAATCCTTGACAACTCGCCCGGGTGGTTGTCGCCTGCCGCCATGGCCCAGCACCGGGGCTTCGCCCCCTCGCGCAGCCCGCGCGCTTTGGTCCTCGCGCTCGCGACGCTCTCGCCGCGGCCGGCGTTGGCTCAAGCCTGCGAGAGCGCGCGCCCGACGGA
>JAEYOT010000817.1 GCA_023411445.1 Pseudomonadota bacterium | reverse complement strand
AGGGCGTGGCTGTGTCCAAGACCGGCGGCTCGGTGCACGGCGTCTCCGGGGCCGCGGTGGACGTGCGGGACGACGCGGCGGTGAGCGAGAGCGCGCGCGAGTGCGACGGCGCCTTCCTGGTGACCGGCCGTGTCTCGCGCGATCGCGACGACGCGGAGCTCTTGCACCGCGACAACGTCACCGGCACGGAGCGGGCGCTGGTCGGCTTGAAGCGGGCTGGCATCAAGCGCGTGGTGGTGGCCAGCACCAGCGGCACCCTGGCGGTGAGCCGAGATCCCGAGCGCATCGCGGACGAGAGCTGCCGCTCGCCGCTGGAGATCGTGGCGCGCTGGCCGTACTACCGCACCAAGCTGTACGCCGAGCGCGCCGCCCTGGAGGCCAACGAGCCTGGGCAGTTCGAGATCGTGATCGCCAACCCGAGCCTGCTGCTCGGCCCGGGTGACCTGCGGGAGTCCTCCACGGGTGACGTGCGGCTGTTCTTGGAGCGCTCCATCCCGGCCATCCCGGCGGGTGGCATGGCGTTCGTGGACGCGCGCGACGCCGCGCTCGGCCTGGTGCTTTGCTTCGAGCGCGGCCGTGCCGGTGAGCGCTACCTGCTCAACGCCAAGAACATGACCATCGCCGCGTTCTTTCAGCGGCTGGAGCGCATCAGCGGCGTCAAGGCTCCGCTCTTGCGCATGCCCAGCTCGCGCCCGTTGGCGCTGGGGCTCAATCACGTCTTCACCAAGGCCGTGGAGGCCATCGGCGGGCGCGCGCCCGTGGACGAGATCAGCGTCGAGATGGCGCAATACTTCTGGTACTGCAGCTCGGAGAAGGCAGAGCGTGAGCTTGGCTTCGCGCCGCGCGATCCGGGCGAAACCATCCGCGACACCATCGACGACCTGGTAAAGCGCAAGGTGGTCGCGGTGAGCAAGGGCTCGCACCTCGGCGCTTTCGCGGCGTCATCCAGCTGAAATCAATCGACCGCGCCGAAAATAGTCATCGGCTATTCCGATGTAATGAACGGGCGATTCATCGGTTGAGAAGCTAGACAGGCTCGCCCCCGATGCTTAAGTCACAAGACTGAGGCGTGGCCCGGCGTCGCTCTGCCGGTCACCCCGGAGGTTTACCGTCGTGCTCAAGCGAATCTCGCTCTTCATCGTGACCAACCTGGCCATCCTGGTGGCCATCAACGTCATCTTGGCCCTGCTGCGCGCGTTCGGCATCTTCGACGCCTCGCAGGCCTTCGGCTCGTACGGGCCGCTGCTGTTGATGTCCGCGGTGGTGGGCTTCTCGGGCTCGATCATCTCGCTGCTCATCTCCAAGCACATGGCCAAGTGGTCCACGGGCGCGCAGGTGATCGACACCCCGAAGAGCGAGCTCGAGCATTGGCTGGTCAGCACGGTGGCGCGCCACGCGGATCGCGCCGGCATCAAGATGCCTGAGGTGGCCATCTACGACGCGCCCGAGATGAACGCGTTCGCGACCGGTCCGTCGCGCAACAACTCGCTGGTGGCCGTCAGCACCGGCCTGATGCGCCAAATGCGCCGCGACGAGGTGGACGCAGTGCTGGGTCACGAGATCGCCCACGTCGCCAACGGGGACATGGTCACGCTCACGTTGATCCAGGGCGTGCTCAACACCTTCGTGTTCTTCTTCTCCCGCATCATCGGCAGCCTGGTGGACTCGTTCTTGCGCAGCCGCGACGAAGAGGAGAGCCGCGGTCCTGGCATCGGCTACTGGGTAGCCACCATCGTCGCCGAGATCGCGCTCGGCATCCTGGCCATGATCATCGTGCAGTGGTTCAGCCGTCGTCGCGAGTTCCGCGCCGACGAGGGCGGCGCCAGCCTGGCCGGCCGCGACAAGATGGTGGCCGCGCTGCGCCGCCTGAGCGGCAACGAAGGCAGCAATTTGCCGGAGTCCATGGCGGCGTTCGGCATCTCGCCGCGCCAGAGCGGCCTGATGGCGCTGTTTAGCTCGCACCCCCCGATCGAGGAGCGCATCGCGCGCCTGCAAGAGACGCCCGTGAACGACGCCGCCCGCTCGCTGGCGTGACGTGACGTAACCGGCAATCGCCGTTACTGGGCGGCCTTCTCGCCGTCCTGGCTCGAGCCCTCGTGCCCGCCGTCCAGGCGGCGCTCGACTGCAGGCTGACCGTAGCCAGGGTCGAAGCCGGTGCCGGCACCCGGCTCTTGACCGATGCCCTCAGGCGGGTGAGCGAGGCGAGGGGCGGGCGGCGCGTCGGCGTCACTTGACCACTCGCTGCCGTAGGTCTCGTCGTCCGCGCTGGAGTACTGCGGCTCGCCCGAATCCGAGCGCAAACCGTGTCGGCCTGGCTCGCTGCGATCACGGTCGTTTCTGGTGCGGTCGTTCATGAGGCTCCTCGTTTAGCCAGCAAGCGCTGTGCCGTCGTCTGTCGGTAGCGTCTTGGGCAGCGCGCGCGGGCGGCACGACGTGGCGTAAGGCCTCGTAGCGGAGCGTGAAATGCCGCGTGCGACGCAGCGCGCCAGCTTCCTACGAGTCAGGGTACCCCGCGACTGCCTCGCACGCCCCTGCAAGGCGGTCGCCAGGCGCTTGTACGCGCGATCGTCAGCCCGGCATGGGCCGTGCACTGCGGGCGGCGATGGCACTTCGAAGCTCGGATGCAGATGATGACGCGATGATGAAGATCGGAAGCGGCAAGCACGCTGCTCGCGAGAACGAGCCCGTGAGCGGCGAGGAGACGTTGCTCGTTCAGAGCCTGATGACGCCCAGTCCCGCGACCGTCACGCCCGAGGATCACTTGAACGTCGCGGCTAGCCGCTTGTGGGATCAAGACTGCGGTGCCTTGCCGGTGATCGACGGCAGCAGCGTGGTGGTGGGTGTGCTGACGGACCGCGACATTTGCATGGCCACCTGGTCACGAGCCACCACACCTGAGCTCATCCCGGTCAAGGACGCGATGTCGATGAAGCTCGTGAGCTGCCGCGCGGACGACACCATAAACGAGGCTTTGGCCGCCATGCGGTCCAATCAGGTGCGTCGCTTGCCCGTGGTCGACGACGAGCAGCGCCTGGTGGGTATGCTGTCGCTCGCGGATATCGTTCAATCCGCGCACCTCCGCCAAGACGACGCGGAGGCGCTCGGGCGCGCCGTCGTCAGCACGCTCGGCGTGATTTGTCAGCGGCCGGTCTTGATTCCCGGCGGCGCCGATCGCCCGTCGCTGCTCTAGCCTTGCTAGCGCGCCACGACCGCGCAGGTGTGGACGGCACCGCTGCCGCCGTCCACGAGCTGGCCCAGGTGGGAGAAATCGCGCACGCCTGCTTGCTCACTGCGGAACGCATAGTCGCGCGCCAGCGTGACGGCCGAGCTGCCCGAGGTGACGACGACCGAGTACCGGCTGCGCGCGCTGTCGAGCTCGAGCGTGAAGCGGTAGGAACGGTTCGCCTGGTAGGGCAGCGAGGCGTCGGCGGCGTAGACGCTGCCGTTGCGAGCGTCGAGGTAGCCGTCGGGTCGGAAGCGGACGATGGCGCCAAGATCACGGAAGTGCCCTGGCGCGCCGGCGGAAACACCGATCACTGCGTCGATGCCAGGCTGGTCGACCCAGGCGTGGAAGTCGACCCCGGCGAGCTCCACGCCGCTAGGTGTCAGCGAGCGGCTGGCCCAGCCGCCGCCGCCGCCCGCTGCGACGCAGCCGTCAGGTGGATCTTGCGCGAGGCCGCAAGTTTGGAGCGAGCCGTGCGCCGAGTCGACGAACAGCGCGACGTTGGCCAGCTGACGGGTAGTACTCTGTTCGGAGCGAAAGGCGAACTGCTCGGCGAGCAGCTCGAACGGCTTGTACGGCGAGTCCAAGTGGCGCACCCACGCGCTGTAGCGCCCGCGCGGTACGTCGACGCGGAGCTGAAAGTCATACTGCCCGGCGGCGAACGTGTACGGAAAGCTGGGGCCACCGTAGGCAGCGCCGTTGCGCGCGTCGATCGCGCCGCTTTCGTTGAAACGAACGATGGCGGCGAGATCGGCGAAGCGGCTGGCGGGCGCGGCAGAGAGGCCGATCACCGCGTCGATCGGGCCGGAGCCTGGCGCACCCTCCTTCGGCGCCGAGCGAAAGCTCGCCGTGAAGATCCCTGACGCCGCCGGGCTCGCCGTGTTCAGCCAGCCCTGACCAGCCGCGGTCTCGGCGCACTCGCCGAGCTCGAGGCGCGCCTCACCAAATCCCACTGTGGCATCCTCGCCCGCTGCGCTCCCGCAGCCGGTGAGGGTCAGCAGGAGCGATAGCGTGAGTGATCGAGGCCTGGCAGCGCGGCGCGCGTGGCTCATGCACGAAAAGCGTGCAGAGCTTGTGCCACGCTGTCGCGCGTCAACCGCTACGACGACGCTACTTGCGCTTGTTGGGCTGCGTCGTCGTGACGTGCTTCAGCTTCTCAGCGAACACGTCGCCCAAGCTACCGAAATTGCGCGGACCGCGATCGGGGCGCGGCTTGGGCTTGGCCGCGCCAGCCGGCGTCGCCTGCTCTTCGCCTTCCGCGGCGGCTCCCTCAGTGAACTCGCGGAAGTTCTTCTGCTCTTCCACGCGCGTCACGTCCTTCGCGCTGAAGCGGATGCGACCGCGATCGTCCACGTCCATCACCACTACCGTCAGCTCTTTGCCGACCGGGAACGCCTTACGCAGGTCAGCCCCCGGCGCTAGGCCTAGCTCGCGCACCGGGACCAAGCCGTCTCCCTTTGGGGTGCTGACGAACACGCCGTAGTTCTCGACGCGCGTGACCTTGCCCTCGAGCACCTCGTCCGGCTTGGGGATGTCTTTGCCCTGAGCGCTTTGGAGCGCACGCAACACGGCGCCGTTGGTGCGCGGCTCGATCACGCTGGCGCGCACGGTGTCCCCCGGCTTGACGCGGAGCTTGCCGTTCTCGTCGCTGAGCTCACTGACCGGGATCTTGCCGTCACCGGGAGTGCCTACGTCTACGTAGACGAACTCGCTGGAGACCTGGATCACGGTGACGTCCATGACCTGGCCTCGCTCCAGGCGCTTGCGCGCGCGGTCCGAAACGGAGGCCGAGCCACTTTGCATCAACGACGCGAAACTGTCCTTGGACATGGGGGCGCGGGAGGATGCCACCAGGCCTGCGGCTTCGCAAACGCGCCGTAGCCCTCAGCTAACATCGCGAAAACGCCAGCGAAAGCGGGGGCGGCCGCCGTCCGCTCGCCGGCGGGCGGCGGCCAACCCCGCCCAAGCCTGCCCCGGCCTCGCCGGGCGCTCTTCAGTAGGGGTAGCGCAGGCTGAGCGGTGGCGCGCTCTCCACGTTGCCCGCGCCGCGCTCGATCGCTTCGCGCCGTATCGCGCGCGCCACCGTGATCGCCGTCATGTGCACGATGGCGTCGACCGTCGCTCCCTGCTGCAGCACATTCACTTGCTTGCGCATGCCGAGCACGATCGGGCCGATGACCTCGTTGCCGCCGGTGGCACCCAGCAGCTTGTAGGCGGCGTTGCCGGCGTCCAAGTTCGGGAAGATCAGCACGTTGGCGGGGCCCTTGAGCGCGCAGAACGGGTAGGGGGCGCGCGCCTCTTCGTCCAGCGCCACGTTGGCCTGCATCTCGCCGTCGATCATCAGGTCCGGGCGGAGGCGCTTCACTTTCTCCGTCGCGTTGGCGACTTTGCGCGAGGTGGGGTGCGGCGCGTCGCCGAAGTTGGAGAAGCTGAGCATGGCCACGCGCGGCTCGATGCCCAAGTCTTTCACCGCGTCGGCCGCCAAAATAGCGATTTCAGCCAGCGTGTCTTCATCTGGCTCGATGTTGATGGTGGTGTCGGCCAAGAAGCGCACGCCCGTCTTGGACACGACCATGTACATGCCGGCGGCGCGCTTCACGCCCTCTCGCATGCCGATGATCTGCAGCGCGGGCCGGATGGTGGCCGGGTAATCCTGGCGCACGCCGGCGACCAAGCCGTCGGCGTGCCCAGAGTCCAGCATCATCAGGCCGAAGGCCGTGCGTGAGCGGCGCAGCTCTTTGAACGCGTGGTGCCGCGTCATGCCGCGGCGCTGGCGCTTGACCCAGTAGCGCTCCACGTAGGCGTCGAGCTCGTCGGCCTCGCGCGGGTCGATCAAGATGGCGCCCTCCAGATCGATGCCGAGCTTGTCCGCGTGCTCGCGGATGCGCTGGGGCGCGCCGAGCAGCACCGGACGAGCCAGCCCTTCTTCCAGCACGCGGTGCGCCGCGCGCAGGATGTTGTCGTTCTCCGCCTCGGGGTACACGATGCGGCGCGGATCGCCCTTGGCGGACTCCGTGATGCGAAACAGCACGCGGCGCGCCGGCGAGATCGTGCGATATAGCCGCTCGCGGTACTCTTCCAGATCGATGCGGTCGCGCGCGACGCCGGACTCCATGGCGGCGCGGGCGACCGCCGGCGCAACCCAGTACAGCACGCGGCTGTCGAACGGCTTGGGGATGATGTACTCCTTGCCGTAGCGCATGCGCTGCCGGCCGTAGGCGCGCAGCACGTCGTCCGGCACGTCTTCGCGTGCCAGCGCCGCGATCGCCTCCGCAGCGGCTAGCTTCATCTCTTCCGTGATGCTGCGCGCGCGCACGTCCAGCGCGCCGCGGAACATGTACGGGAAGCCGAGCACGTTGTTCACCTGGTTCGGGTAGTCCGAGCGCCCCGTGGCGATCACCGCGTCCGGCCTGGTTTGCAGCGCCAGCTGGTATGGAATCTCCGGATCCGGGTTGGCCAGCGCGAAGATGATCGGCTTTTTGGCCATGCTGCTCAGCATGGCGGGGGTGACGACGTTGCCGGCGGATAGGCCGATCATCACGTCCGCGTCCACCAGCGCCTCGGCCAGTGTGCGGCGCGGATCGCTCTTGGGCCGCGCGAATGGCGCGCGGAACTCGTCGATGTCGTCGCGCTCCACGTGCAGCACGCCGGCGATGTCGGTCATGGTGATGTTCTCGCGCTTCACGCCGAGCCTCACCCACATCTGCATGCAGCTGGTGGCAGCGGCGCCGGCGCCGACGCACGTGACCTTGAGCGAGTCCAAGGGCTTGCCCACCAGCTCCGCAGCGTTACGCAGCGCGGCGGTGGTGATGATGGCGGTGCCGTGCTGGTCGTCGTGAAACACTGGGATCGACATGCGCTCGCGCAAGGCGCGCTCGATCACGAAGCACTCGGGCGCGCGCACGTCTTCCAGGTTGATGCCACCGAAGGTGGGCTCCAGCGCCTGCACGATCTGCACGAAGCGCTCCGGATCGGTCTCCGCTAGCTCCAGATCGAAGACGTCGATGTCGGCGAAGCGCTTGAACAGCACCGCCTTGCCCTCCATCACCGGCTTGGCGGCGTAGGGCCCGATGTTGCCGAGCCCGAGCACGGCCGTGCCGTTGGTGACGACCGCGACCAGGTTGCGGCGCGCCGTGTATAGATCGACCCGGTCCGGATCGGCGGCGATTTCCCGGCACGGCTCGGCGACGCCGGGCGTGTAGGCCAGCGATAGATCCAGCTGGGACGCGACCGGCTTGGTCCACGTGACCTCGATCTTTCCGGGGCGGCCGTCGGCATGGTATTTCAGCGCGTCATCGCGTCGGGACATCCGCGCCAGACTACCCTACCTTCTCGGCCATGAGCATCCGCTGGGGCATCCTTGGCTGTGGCGACGTCTGTGAGGTGAAGAGCGGTCCGGCCCTGCAGCAAGCCCGTGGCAGCGAGCTCCGGGCGGTCATGCGCCGCGACCGCGCCAAGGCGGAGGACTTCGCGCGGCGCCACGGCGTGCCGCGTTTCTACGACGACGCCGACGAGCTGATTGCCGACCCCGAGGTAGACGCCGTCTACGTCGCGACGCCGCCGGGCAGTCACCTGGAGCTGGCGCTGAGGGTGGCAGCGGCCGGCAAGCCTGCGTACGTGGAGAAGCCGATGGCGCGCACGCACCAGGAGTGCCTGCGGCTGCTGGCGGCATTCGAGGCGGCGCAGCAGCCCCTGTTCGTCGCCTACTACCGCCGCGCGCTGCCGCGCTTTCTCAAGGCGCGCGAGCTGCTTTCACAGCTGGGCGCGGTGAGCCGCATCCACGTGCGCTATGCGAGTAACGGCCAAGGCCGGCACCGGGGCACGCCGTCCTTGCCCTGGCGGCTTCAGGCCGAGCACGCGGGGGGAGGCCTGTTCATGGATCTGGCTAGCCACACGCTGGACGTGCTCGACTTCCTGTTCGGCCCGCTCGAGGACGTGGACGGGCGGGCCAGCCGCAGCGCAAGCTTGGGCGCTGGCAACGTGGAGGATACGGTCGAGCTCACCTTCCGCACGACGTCCGGCGCGCTCGGTAGCGGCAGCTGGACGTTCATCGAGCCCGCGTACGAAGATCGCATCACCATCACGGGCGAGCGCGGCAGCTTGACGCTCGCGACCTTCGGCGACGGCCCGCTCACGCTCGAGCTGGGGGGCGAGCCCCAGCAGCACACGCTACAAAATCCGAAGCACATCCAGTTGCCGCTGGTGCAGACGATCGTGGACAGCCTGCGCGGCCAGGGCACGTGCCCCAGCACAGGGCTGAGCGCCGCCCGCACCTCGGCCGTCCTGGATCGAGCGCTGCTCGGCTACTACGGCAGCCGCGACGACGGCTTCTGGCGCGCGCCCGAGCGCTGGCCCGGGCTCTCGCCGGTAGTACAGTAGCGGCCATGAGCGAGACGGCGCGCTTACACCTGGAGCTGGAGCGCGCCGCGATCCACGCCATCAAGAAGACCTACGAGCACGTGAACGGCTCGCTGTTTCGCTTCCAGCTGCGGCCCCCCGCGCTGGAGCTGACGGAGAGCGCCGAGCGCTTGGGGCGTTGGGTGCCGCAGCACCGCACCATCGAGCTGTCGCGGACGCTGCTGCTCCAGCACGGCTGGGGTGTGCTGGAGGAGGTGCTGAAGCACGAGATGGCGCACCAGTTCGTGGATGAGGTGCTGAGCGTCCGCGACGAGGGCGCGCACGGCCCCACGTTCGTGCGCGTGTGCCGCGAGCGGGGCATCGACGCGCGGGCGGCGGGCGCGCCTGTCCCGCCCAGCGAGCAGCCCACTAGCCCGATCTTGGAGCGCATCGCCAAGCTGCTCGCGCTGGCCGAGAGCCCCAACGAGCACGAAGCCCAGGCTGCCATGAGCGCTGCGCAGCGGCTGATGCTCAAGCACAACATCGAGGCGGCTGTCTCCGGCGCCGAGGCGGTGTACTGCTTCCGCCACCTGGGTAAGCCCACGGGGCGCGTGTCGGAGCACGAGCGGCGCCTGGCGATGCTATTGGACGAGCACTTCTTCGTGCAGGTGATCTGGGTGCCGGTGTGGCGCGTGGCCGAGGGCAAGCGCGGCAGCGTGCTGGAGGTGTGTGGCAGCCGCGACAATGTCGAGCTGGCCGCCTACGCTTACGATTTTTTGATCTACACGGCGGACGCGCTCTACCGTGCGGATCGCAAGCAGCGCGGCGATCGCTCGCACCAAGCTCGGCGCAAATTCTTGGCTGGTGTGATCAGCGGCTTTCACGAGCGGCTTTCGCGCGAGCGGCAGCGCGCGCAGAGCGAAGGCCTGGTGTTCGTGGGCGACGCCGAGACGCGCGCTTACTTTCGTCGCCGTCATCCGCACGTGCGCTGGGCCAGGCACAGCATCTCTACGGGCGGTGAGGCGTACACGCGTGGCCAGACGGCCGGTCGTAACATCGTGCTCCATCGCGGCGTGAGGGCGGGGGAAAGTGGCGCGATTCGCCTGCTGCCAGGTCGCTCGAGCGACAGGTAGCCGTGTGTCCTACCTGTGCGGTCGAGCGCTTCTCCGCGCTGCGCGTCTCGAAGTGGGGGCGCCCCAACGGAGACGCTCGACTCTCGCAGAGAAGCTTCCCACAATGACGACGCAGTGAACGCCGAGCTGGAAGCAGAGGCCGCCGCCGGGGAGTCGCTCATCGGCACCGTGCTGGCGGGGCGCTACCGCATCGAGCGCTTGCTCGGCTCCGGCGGCATGGGCTCGGTGTACCGCGCCGAGCACGTGCTGATGCGCAAGGCCTGCGCCGTGAAGGTGCTGCACCGCGAGATGACGCAGGTGAAGGAGGGGGTCGCGCGCTTCGAGCGTGAAGCGGTCGCTGCCGGGCGCATCGAGCACCCGCACGTCGCCACGGCGTCGGACTTTGGCCAGCTGGAGAACGGCTCTTTCTACTTGGTGCTCGAGTTCATCGAGGGCCAGAGCCTCACGCAGCTGATCTTCGACAGCGGCCGCCTGAACGAAGAGCGCGCGCTCTTGATCGCGCGGCAGATCGCGGACGCGTTGGCTGCCGCGCACGCCGCCGGCATCGTGCACCGCGCCCTCAAGCCGGACAACGTGATGCTGGTCGCTAAGGAGGGCGCTCAGGATTTCGTGAAGGTGCTGGATTTCGGCATCGCCAAGGTCAAGCTGGAGGAAGCTGGCGCGCCCACGCAGCAAGCCCTCACGCGCTTGAACACCGTGATGGGCACCCCCGAGTACATGGCGCCCGAGCAGGCGCGGGGGGAAGCCGTGGATCATCGCGCGGACCTCTACACGCTAGGCATCATCTTGTACGAGATGCTGAGCGGTCGCTCACCGTTCCGCCACGAAGAGTTCGTGGTCGTGCTGACCAAGAAGCTGACGGAGGATCCGCCGGAGCTGCCCGAGACCGTGTCGGCGGGCACGCGCGACTTGGTGTTTGCGCTGCTCCAGCGCGCGCCCAACGATCGCCCGGGCAGCGCCGCGGAGGTGGTGCAGCGCATCGACGCCATCCTGGGCTACTCACCAGCTCCGACCAGCGTGGCGTTCGCGCCGCTGTCGGCGGCGCAGCCGAAGAGCTCGCAGCACGTGGCGTACGCCAAGACGGTGGTGGGGGAGCCTGCAGCCGTCAAGACGGCGCCCTCGCTCTTGGCGCGCGCTCGGCCGCTGCTGGAGCAAGCGGTGACGCTCGCCCGACGCCCGCTCGCGCTCGGCTCGCGCCAAGTGCCGCTCGGCGCCCTGTTCGCGGCGCTGATCGCGCTACCAGTCTTGATCGCTGTGCTCTGGACGGTGGGCTCGCGCGCCGCCAGCGACG
>JAEYOT010000717.1 GCA_023411445.1 Pseudomonadota bacterium | reverse complement strand
GGTTCATACAAACCTCGGCGTCGCGCTCGGTGACCGTCTTCTTGTTCTTGGGGACGAAGGCCGCTTTGGCGGATTGAATCGGCAGCTTGGCGGCCTCCAAGGCAGCGGAGATCTTGTCGACGTCGTGCGGCGGCGTGTACACGGCCCACACGTCCCCCTCGTCGCGGTAGTCCTCGGCGCCGGCTTCCAGCGCAGCTTCCATCAGCTGGTCTTCGGTCACCTGCGCTTTGTCCAGCGTGATCACGCCCAGACGCTCGAACGCCCAGGCAGCGGCGCCGGAGCCGCCCATGTTGCCGTTGTGCTTCTCGAAGATCTTGCGTAGCTCGGCCGCGGCGCGATTGCGGTTGTCGGTCATGCCCTCGACCAGAAACAGCGTGCCGGCGGGACCCGTCCCTTCGTACAGCACCTCTTCGTAGGCCGCACCCTCGAGCTCACCCGTGCCGCGCTGGATCGCGCGCTTGATGTTGTCGGCCGGCATTTGCTGCGCACGGCAGTCCGCGACCGCTTTGCGTAAGCGCGGGTTACTGTCCACGTCCCCGCCGCCGATGCGGGCGGCCGTGGTGACCTCGCGGATCAGCTTGGTGAAGACCTTGCCACGGGCAGCGTCCGTCGCGCCCTTCTTACGCTTGATGGTTGCCCACTTGGAATGGCCGCTCATGCGAGCGCGTGGTTACCACGACCCTGCTGGAAAATCAGGCAACTGTCGCCCAGCGCGGCAATTTTTCGCCCGTTTTCGCGCAAATTCCCGGCAATTTTCGCCCGTGCTGCCGCCCCTCGCCCCCCGGCCGTGCCCCCGCGCCGAGCCGTTCGCGACTAGCTCGCAAGAACCGCATTGCGGAGCGCGCGGCCACCCGGCTATCTCTACGATCATGAGGGTTCATTTGCCCGCCTTATTGGCGTTGGTTTCGGCAGCAACGTACTCGGCGTGCGGCTCGAGCGACGCGGTGAAGTCCGCGCAGGAGGCCGGCGCCGGCGGTGAGGCGCAAGCCGGAGGAGACAGCGCAGGCGGTAGCAGCAGCCAAGCAGGAGCACCCAGCGCTGAAGGCGGCAGCGGCGGTGAGGCGCTAGGCGGCGGCGGCGGAGGCAGCGGCGACGTGAGCGGTGGGGCAGCCGGCGCGCCCGCAGAGGCCGGAGCGGGCGCGGGCGGCGCACCGGACAGCGGCCTACCGAGCGGATGCCCGGGAGCTCTCGCCGACTACACGGTGCTGGACGGCACTGCGGACGCAGACACCTTCGACAACACGGCGCTGGAAGACAAGAAGCTGGTGTTCGGGCTCGAAGGCGCGGACGTGTTCGACAAGAGCGACGATGGCGGCGACTGCCTGGTGGGCGGCCCTGGCGATGACGAGCTGACGAGCTCGAGTGATGCCGTAAGCTACTTGATTGGCGGCGAGGGCGCGGACCTGTTCCATCTGGATGAGGCGAGCGGCAACTACGCGCACATCGTGGACATGACGTCAGAGGACGAAATTGGGCTCAGCAGGGGCGCCTTCCCGTTCTTGGCTGGGCAAGTGGGAGCCACGCCTTCCGCGAGCCAGCTCTACTCCGTCGCGGACTACGAGGCCGGCACCGGCGAGGTTCCTTCCGGTGAAGGCGCCGCCATCGTCTACGACCCGGGCACGGGCGGGCTTTGGATGGCGCCGCTTCGCGGAACCAAGGACGACGCGGCGACGCCAATCGCCACCATCGTCAACCACGGCAGCTACACCTTCGCTATCGAGGACTTCGTGCTCGAGGACTGATCCGTGCGCGCGTGGATCTTCAGCTTCTGAATCGTGATGTTGAAGGCGACCGAGATACGCGGAGCGTTGCCCTGGTACGGGTGCACGTAGTGATAGAGCCAGGCCGGGAATAGCAGCAAGAGCCCACTCTCGGGCCGGACGCGGTACGCATCGAACGGCACGGTGCCCTCCGTCTCGAACATGCCTGGGCGCTGGCGCGGGTCCAGAAACTCGATCACGCCGCTGTTGGGATGGTTGTCCGGCGCGTCGCCACAGTCTACGTAGTAGACGCCCGAGATGTTGCTGTTGGGGTGCACGTGTGGCTTGTTGTAGTCACCGCGCCGCGCCACGTTCGCCCAAGCTTCAGCTGTCACGCTGAGCTCGAGCGCGGTGGCGTCCACGCGGCGTTCGACGGCGGCGTAGTCCTTCACGGCGCCTGCCACGAGCTCAAACAGCGCCCCCGGAGCGGCGTCCTGCCAGCGCAGAAAATCCGTCGCGGAGTGCCACCCGCCGACGTTGCTCTTGACCAGCCCCCCGCCCTCCTCCGCGCGCTGCAGGATGAGCTCACGCAGACGCTGGCTCAACTCCGAGTCAAGAGCGAGCTGCCGCTGCAGGATCAGCGTGGCAAACGTGAAGGTAAGCTCCCGCTTGACCGTGATGGTGGTCACGCCGGCAGCCTTCCATGAAAGGGCTGCGCGCGCGAGAGCGGGTGCTAAGCTCTCCGGCATGGGACAGGGAAACACGGGTGAATGGGGCGGAGCCATCCCTCGCAGCGGGGCTCCCGTAACGCTAGCGCGCTACCGCGTACCGTTTGCGTTCGTGCTCACCGCGGCCTACGTGGCGGCCAAGGCGGTGGCGCACGACGTCTGGGCGGTCGGGTTCGGTCTGGCGGTGATGGCGGTCATCCTGCTCACGCCGGAGCCGGAGGGAGCCGAGCCCTGGCGACAGCACGCGCTGCGCGTCGTCATGGCCTGCTTCGTGGTCGTCACGCTCGGCTCGATCTGGACGAGCCTGACCGGTTAGCTTCTCAGCGCGCCTCACCGCTCTGGCCGTGCTGCGGGAGCCGGTCGCGGCGGACGTACGCGATGAGCTGCTTCTCGGACGCGGCCATCACGTACTTCTGCTCCAAGAGCGCCGAGAGCGCGGCCCAATCGTCGAGCGGGTCCCCGCCCATGTCCTGGTGGTAGGTGGACCAGAGGATCATGCCGGGCGGCTGCTGCTCCAGCTCGTGCATGAAGCGCTCAGTGATCGCGCCCTGCCTCAGCTGGAGTCGGCCATAGCCGCGGTTGCAAGTGTTGGTGTTGAGCGTGGTCAGGGTGCCGATCGTCTTGTACACACCGCCGGGTGCGCGGCGCCCGCAGTGCTCATACACGCTCCAGGCCTGCCACCCCCAAGCCAGCACCGTGTCCTCGGGTCGGAGCAGCGGCTTCATTTTGGCGCAGATACCCGCCACGTGGCGATCGTTGTTCACAAAGTACCAGTGGAGCCAAAAGCGCTCCCACAAGCCAGGCAGCGCCGCCAACAAGCCCAGCGTCACCGGCAGCCACCGCACCCACTTCTCGCGACCACGCGCCTCGAGCGCGACGAACAGGCGCGCGACCATGCCGCTCGGGCGCAGGCTGATGACGGCCAGCGCTGGCCACAGCTGTGCGTTGTCGTGCGTGAAGAAGCGCAGCGTCATCGTGACACCGAGCAAAGCGCCCAGCAAAAACACCCAGGGCACGAAGCCGAGGCGCGAGCCCCTCAGCCCGAAGCGCCCCGGCAAGCAGCCGAGGAGCGCCACGCCCAGCATGCCCGGCAGCTGATCGGGCAAGCACTGCATGCCGATGCCGGCTGCGTTCAGGTAACCGCCGGCGCCGCGTACCACCAGACCGACGTACTCGCTCCCGAAGCTTTGGACCCTGCGGAGCCCAGCGCCGAGCACATCCAGCCGTCCTTGTGCCAGAAACGGCAGAGCGATCAGCAGCGCCGCCAGCATGGCGCCGCACGCGCCCCAAGCCGGCAGCGCGAGCGCACGCACGAGCTCCCGCCGCCACAGCTCGCGCAGCCAGAGCGCGAAGAACAAGAAGAGCAGCGGCCACGCCGATGGCTTGATCGAAACCGCTAGCAGCGCCAGCGCTCCCGCGAAGCTCCAGCACACCGCGTAGTGCCACTCCGTCCTGGCGCGCGTGGCCCGCGCCGCCGCGGCCGCCGCCAGCGTAAACGGCAGCGCCATCCAAAACGAGTAGTTGATGTCTGCGTCGTTGGCGACCACCGACGCGGCAGCGTGCAGCAACGCCACGCGACGCCCCCAGCGATCGCCGTAGCAGGCCTTGGCCAACGCCCCAGCGGCTAGCGAAGTGAGCGCGCCCCAAACGACCGCCAGCAGCCACACCCCGCGCAAGCCCAGCAGCCACAGCGCCGGCGCCACCAGCAGGAACGCGCCGGGCGGCTTGACCTCGACCGAGTCGAGGTAGGGCAAATCGCCGGCCAAGAGCAGCCGCGCGTTGTAGACGATGCCCGTGACGTCCAGGTTGCGAAAGCCGGGCTCGATCACGCCGCGCCCGAGCCACAGCGCGTTAAGCAGCAGGCTGACCAGCAGCACCTTGCGCCACGAGCCACGGCGACTCACGCGACCTGGGGTAAGCTCCGAAACCACGCGAGGGGCCCGTTAGCACGACCCCTCGCCGGATGAGCAGAAGATCGGCGCGAGCGCCGAATCCCGAGCTCGCTACGCTGCGCTCAGCTTGCGCACCGGACGCGGCGAGGAGGCGGGCGGCGACGCCGTCTGCGGCGCATCACCAGCCGAGTGATCCGCCTGTCCCTCCAAGAAGCCGATCAAGCGCTCGCGCAGCTCGTAGAACTGAGGCGACTCCAGCACGGTGTGGCGCTCGCGCGGGCGCGGCAACGGCACGTCCATGATCTCACCGACTCGCGCGCGCGGACCCGACGTCATCATCACCACGCGGTCCGAAAGAAATACGGATTCATCCACGTCGTGCGTCACGAGCAAGAGCGTCTTCTTGTCCTCGTTCCAGAGCTGGAGCAGCACGTCTTGCAGCTCGCAGCGGGTGATCGAGTCCAACATGCCGAACGGCTCGTCCAACAGCAGCATGCGCGGCGAGAGCGCGAAGGCGCGCGCCAAGCCAACGCGCTGGCGCATACCGGCCGAGAGCTCGGCAGGTCGCTTGTGCAGCGCCTCTCCCAGCCCCACGCGCTCCAGGTAGTGCGCCGCCTTCTCCTTGCGCTGCGCGGGCGTGGCCTTGGGCATGGCTTGCTCCAGCCCGATCACCACGTTCTCCAGCGCGGTCATCCAATGAAACAGGCACGGCGCCTGGAACACGACGCCGCGGTCCGTGCCCGGCTCGGTCACCTCCTTGCCCGCCAAGATCACGGTGCCCTCCGTAGCGCTGGTGAGGCCCGCCACGATCGACAGCACCGTGGACTTCCCGCAGCCGGAGGGCCCGATCAGGCTGATGATCTAGCCTTCGGCCACGGTCAGGTTGAAACCCTCCACG
>JAEYOT010000632.1 GCA_023411445.1 Pseudomonadota bacterium | reverse complement strand
CCTCGGGGATTTGGCGGAAATTACCGCGCCGGCTCGGCTTTGCTATGTTTCGCGCCCTCGTGCAGCTCCTGGACCATCCCTACGCCAAATTCCTCGACCAAGTCGAGAAGCCCAATCGCTACACCGGCGCCGAGCACGGCGTGCGGCGCAAGGACTGGTCTCAGGTCGAGGCGAGGGTCTGCCTCGCGTTCCCGGAGATCTACGACATCGGGATGAGCCACCTCGGCTACCGCATCCTGTACCGCATCCTCAACGACGACAGTCGCACGTTGGCGGAGCGCGCTTACCTGCCGTGGACGGACATGCAGCGCGAGCTGATGGCGCACGGCAAGCTGCTCGTCTCGCTGGAGAGCGCCCGGCCGCTCTGCGACTTCGACGTCGTCGGTTTCTCGCTGCAGTACGAGCTCACGTACACCAACGTGCTCACCATGCTGGAGCTGTCCGGCATCCCGCTGCGCAGCGAGCGGCGCGGCGAGGACGACCCGCTGGTCATCGCTGGCGGCCCCGTGGCCACGCACTGCGAGCCGGCCGCGCCGTTCTTCGACGCGGTGCTGATCGGCGACGGTGAAGAGGCCGCGACCGAGATCGCGCTCTGCTGGATGCAAGGCAAGCGCGAGGGCTTGTCGCGCCAGGAGCGGCTGATTCGACTAGCCAAGCTGCGTGGCGTGTACGTGCCTTCTTTGTACGAAACCGCCATCGATCCGACGGACGGCTTCCTGATCGTGACCGGCCCCAAGGAGCCGGGCATCCCGTTCCCGATCGAGCGGCGCCTTCTGGACGACATCTCCAAGTTTCCGTTCCCCGACGACGGACCGGTGGGCGGCCCCGAAGCGATCTTCGATCGCATGAGCATCGAGGTGGCGCGCGGCTGCACCGAGGGCTGCCGCTTCTGCCAAGCGGGCATGATTTACCGACCGGTGCGCGAGCGCGATCCGGAAGAGGTGATCGACACCGTGCTGCGAGCGCTGGAGCGCTCCGGGCAGGACGAGGTGAGCCTGACCGCGCTGTCCACAGCGGACGTGAGCTGCATCTCGCCGCTGATCAAGCGCCTGGTGGAGAAGACGGCGCCGGAGCGCGTGAGCCTGGGTGTGGCCTCGCTGCGCGCGTACGGTTTGGCGGAGGATCTGCTGGACGACATGCGCAAGGTGCGGGCTTCGGGCCTGACGTTCGCGCCGGAGGCCGGCACGCAGCGCATGCGTGACGTGATCAACAAAAACGTTACGGAGGAGCAGCTGCTGGAGACGGCCGAGCGCACCTTCTCGCGCGGCTTCGACCGCATGAAGCTGTACTTCATCATCGGTCTGCCTACGGAGGAAGACGAGGACGTGCTCGGCATCGCCTCGGTGGGGAAGAACGCCCTGCAAGTGGGCAAGCGCGTCGGGGGGCGGCCCAAGGTGACGGTCAGCGTGTCCACGCACGTGCCCAAGCCGCACACGCCGTTTCAGTGGTGTGCGCAGGACTCGCTGGCGGAGACGCAGCGCAAGCAACAGATGCTGCGGCACGAGGTGAAGAAGGTGCGGGGGCTGGAGCTGCGCACGCACGACTCGGAGACGAGCATCTTGGAGGGCATCCTAGCGCGCGGCGATCGCCGGCTGGCGGACGTGATCGAGCGCGCGTACCACGAAGGCGCCCGCATGGAGTCGTGGGAGGAGCACGTGCGGCTCGATCTGTGGCGCGAGGCGCTGGAGCACTACGGCATCGACCCGGCGCAGTTCCTCGGCACCATCCCGGTCACGGCGCGCCTGCCGTGGGATCACTTCGACATCGGCTTGGAGGAGGGGTTTCTGGCGCGCGAGTACCGCAAAGCGCTGGCGAGCCGTCCGAGCCCTCCTTGCGGCAAGGTGGTCGGTCAGTTCGTCCACGCTACGAACCTCAAGGACGCGGAAGCGGAGCAGCGCCGCCTGGTCTGCTACGACTGCGGTATCGCCTGTGATTTGACGGCGATGCGCAGCGAGCGGAAGGACTTTCTACAGCGCCTGGGCGCGCTCGAGCCCAATCAGCGTGCCTCCCTGCCGGTGCTGCAAGACGCTCCGTTGCCCCGCAATCCTGCGGCAGAGCCGCTGGCGTTCGGCATGGAGCTGCCGCCCGAGGAGCTGGCCAAGCCGCCTGCGCAGCGCAAGCGCGTGCGGCCGGAGCTGTACCGACCCGTGCGCAGCGGCACGCCGTCCAGCTTCCGTCTGCGCTTCGCGAAGACGGGCGCGATGGCGCTGCTCGGCCACCTGGACTTGATTCGCGAGCTGCCGCGCGTGATCCGCAGAGCCGGCATCAAGACGGCGTACAGCGAGGGCTTCCACCCGAAGCCGGACATGTCGTTCGGGCCTGCGCTGTCGCTCGGCGTGGCCAGCCTGGACGAGTACGCGGACGTCAAGCTGCTGGACGCGCCGTCCGCGCCCGAGCTGCTCGCGCGCCTGCAAGCGCACACCTCCGGTGGCCTGCAGTTCCTCGGCGCCGAGCGCCTGGAGCAGCAGGACAAGGGCGTCGCGGCGGTGATCACGGCGGCGCGCTACGTGCTGGCGCTGCCGGAGTCGGTCGTGCGTGAGCGCGGCGGCGTGGCGTTCGTGGAGCAGGCCATCGCGGAGTTTCTGGCCAAGCCGGAGCTGATCGTGCAGCGCAAGATCGACGGGCTCGGCAAGAAGGTGGACGTGCGCCGCTTCGTACGGAGCGCGCGCTTGGGCGGCGATGAGGAGCAAGCCGCGCTGGCTCGTGCGGGCCTGCTCGGCCAGCTGCTGCCGGTGGACGTGGTGGTGGAGCTCGGACCGTCCGGCTCCGCCAAGGCCACCGAGGTGGCGCAGGCCCTGTTTGGTCCTGGTTTTCCGCACAAGGCGGTGAGGCTCGCGCTGCTCGCGGGCGAGCACAGCCCGCTGGACATCGCGCGCTTGCGCGGCACACGAAAAGTCGTGGAAGCTGCACAAGCCGTCGTATGAGCAAGACCCCGCCGCCCCTCCCCGCCAAGCCACAGGGACCGCAAGCCGAGGCGCTCAGAGCGTTGGGCGAGCGCTACATCGAGACCACGATGGAGCGCTTCCCCAGCGTGGGTAGCGCCATGGGCCGGCACGAGCTCGACGCGGAGCTGGAGCTGCCTTCGGAGAAGCTGCTCCGCGCGCAGCGGAAGCTCGTGCAGGAGACGCTCGCCGCCGTAGAAGCCATCCCGGAGCACGATGTGGTCGGAGACGACTGGCTGGATCGGCGCGCGCTCTTGGCCGAGCTGCGCACGGAGGCCTGGTCGTACGAGCGCGAGACGTTCCGTCGCAACCCGGAGAGCTGGGCGTCGAGCGCGCTGGGCAGCGTGCACCAATTGGTGGTGCGCCACGCGGACGACCTGACGCCCGTCGCCGACGCGATCGCCGCGCGGCTCGCCAAGTTGCCCAGCTACTTGGACGGGGCCGCGGAGCTGGTGAAACGCCCAGTGCCGCTGTGGCGAGAGACGGCGCTGAGCTCGGTCGCCGGAGCGCCCTCGCTGTTCGAAGCCATCAAGGCGCCGCTGGCCGCCACCGGCAAGATCAAGCCGAAGCGGCTGGAGGCGCTGCTCAGCGCGGCGGCCGGCGCCTTCAAGGCTTACGGCAAGCGCGTCTCGCGCGTGGCTGCGGGCAAGCCGCGTGATTTCGCGCTGGGTCGCGAGCGCTTCGAAGCGCTGATGCGTGAGCGGCTGGGCTGGGACCTGACCGCGAGCGAGGCGCTCGCCTACGGGCGGACGCTGGTGGCCCGCATCGAACAGGAGATGGAAGAGGAGGCCGCGCGTCTGGCGCCGCGCAAGAAGCCGCGCGACA
>JAEYOT010000620.1 GCA_023411445.1 Pseudomonadota bacterium | reverse complement strand
CCCAACAGGCGGGCTCCGCCGGTGCCGCGGCGGCGCCGCGCATCGACTCCATGGAGCCCACGTCCGGACCGTACGGCACGCTGGTCACGATCCGCGGCAGCGGCCTCGGTGATGCGTCGCGGTCCGGCTACGTGCTGGCGGTCGGCAATCGCGGTGAGGTGGAGCTCACGCCGGACAGCGAGCTGGGGGTCGTGTCGTGGTCGGACGAGGAGATCGTGTTCCGCTACCCGTTCCCGGCCGAGGGCGCGGTGTCGCTGGAGGGGCCGCGCGGCGACGCGCTAGCGGGTGAGTTCAACCCGACGTGGCACATCGCCCAAGAGTTGGAGCAGGCGCCGGCCGCCAGCGCGCTGGCCTCGATCAGCCGCGAGCCGGGTCGCGTGGCGATCTTGTTCGATACGCGCCCGCTCACGTTGTTGGAGCTGGGCCCCGACGGCGTGGAGGAGTACCCGGTCACGGCCTCGGAGATCGAGAACGAGAGCCTGCGTCTGTACCTGAACGCAGCGAGCGAGATCGAAGCCATCGCCGTCAGCACGGGTGCCGACCCGGTGCTGGTCCACCTGAAGCACGTGGACGGCGAGCTCGTGGCCGAGCCGACCGCGATCGAGCTGCAGGCAGACGAGTACGGTGTGGCGGGCGGCGCGGAGGGAGCCGCAGTGTGGATGCTGCGCGAAGCTGGCTGGCAGCGCGCGCGGCCGAGCGCCGGCGTTTGGCAGCTCGACAAGGGACGGATCGCCGATCCGGAGCCTTCTGCGCCGGATCGGGCCTCGGGAGCCGGGAGCGATGGCTCGCTGTACCTCGCCAAGTCGGTCGACACCGGCAACTTCCTCGACGACATGGAGGCGCCGTACATGCAGCGCCTGGCGCCGACGGCGTCTGCCTTCGGACCCTCCACGCGCGCGGGCAGCAGCGTGGACGACTACATCACCAGCCTGACGCTGCGAAGCAGCGGCGACGGCTTGGTCGTGCGGGTCTGCGGCAGCGACGTGGATCCGTTCGGCCTGTCCGGCACGGATCGCTACTGCTACGACTCGCTGCACGCGCCGAGCGGCGCGCAAATCTCGGGCGTGCCGGTCGACGCTCGCGCCAGCGCGCACGCCTTCACCCACGAGCGCGCTGTGGCTGCGTACTGCCGCGCCGACACCTGGCTGATCCGCACGGACCGCGACACGGGCGATCCGGAGGCGCCGGAGCAGCCAGTGGGCGAGGTGGTGGCTTACCCGTGCCCCGAGGCCGTAGCGCTGGAGCTGGGCGGCGACGGGGAATTCCTGCCCGTCGTGCGTTACCGGGAGCGGACGTACCTGCTGAAGCGCAACCCGCTAGCAGTGCCGGCGTCCGGAGCGGGCGGCGCTGGCGCTGGCGGCGTCGGAGGCGAGGCCGGGCAGGGCCAGGGCGGCGCCTCCGCGGCAGGAGCTGGCGGCGCGCCCTGAGCGCTGATTTTTGCGGCGCGGGCGCGCTCGGATCGGCATAGTCCGCCCGTGGCGCTCTTGACCCCACTTCCGCTGGCCGACGCGCAGCGCTTGTGCCGCGCGTTCGGGCTCGACGTGCAGGCGGTGGAGCCGCTGTCTGCGGGCTCCGTCAACTCCAACTTCGCGCTGACGGCGACGGACGGCCGGCGCTACTTCGCGCGCCTGTACGAAGAGCAGGGGCGAGAGGGCGCGCTGGCGGAGCTGGCGCTCGTGAGCCAGCTTTCGCGCGCTGGCGTCCCGGTCGTGCAGTGCTTGCCGCGCGTGGACGGCGCGGGCGTGGGCGACTTCGAGGGTAAGGCGTTCGCCGTGTTTCCCTGGCTAGATGGCGAGATCCTGTGCCAGGGCCGGGTGAGCGCCAAAGCGTGCGAGGCGCTCGGCGCTGCGCTCGCGCGCGTGCACCTGACCACGCCGCACGTCGCGCAGCCGAGCGAGGGCCGCTTTCGCATTGCCGATCTGCGCGAGCGCTTGGCTCGCGTGGAGGCCGAGGGGCACGCTCAGTACGCGGCGGACGTGGCGCTGATTCGCGAGCGGCTTTCGCACTACGAGGGCGAGCGCGCTCGCCTCTCGCCGCCGCGCGGCGTGATCCACTCGGATCTGTTTCGCGACAACGTGCTGTGGACGCCCGGAGGCGAGCTGCTCGCGCTGCTGGACTTCGAGAGCGCCTGCGAGGGCGCCTTTGCCTACGACATCATGGTGACGATCTGCGCCTGGTGCTTCGGCACCGCCTTCGAGCTGCCGCTGGTGCAGGCCTTCTTGCGCGGCTACCACGCCGTGCGGCCGATCACGCCGGCGGAGGTTCCGGCGCTCAAGGTGGAGGGCGCCGTGGGCTGCCTGCGCTTCGCCACCACGCGCATCACTGACTTTTCGTTGCGCGCGCCGCCCGGCAAGCCTCCCGTCCGGGACTACCGGCGCTTTCTGCTGCGGCTGTCGCAGCTCGAGGCCGGAGCGCTGGACGGCTGCATCGCGAGCGCGCTGGGCTGACGAAGTGCCTCGCGCTATAAGGCGCCCCATGAGCGTCGCGCGAGGTGGCAGACTTCCCGAGCAAATCGACGCCGCCATGGAGCGGCTGAACACGAGCGTCGATGTGGACTCCGAGATGTGGCGAGAGGATATCGCCGGATCCGTCGCGCACGCGCGCGGCTTGGGGCGCGCTGGCGTGCTCTCGGCGGACGAAGTGGCCGCGCTGCTGCGCGGCCTCGAGCAGATCCAGGGCGAGATCGAGCGCGGAGAGCTGACGTGGAAGCGCGAGCGCGAAGACGTGCACATGAACATCGAGGCGCGCCTGACCGAAATCTGCGGTCCGGTCGGCGGCAAGCTGCACACCGGTCGCTCGCGTAACGATCAGGTCGCGACCGATCTGCGGCTGTGGACGCGACGTAAGCTCGACGAGGCGACCGCAGCGCTAGAAGGCTTGTCGCGCGCGATCATCGACGCCGCGGAGCGCGAGCTGGATACGTTGATGCCCGCGTACACGCATCTGCAGCGAGCACAACCGAGCCGGCTGTCGCACCACTTGATGGCGTGGCAAGAGATGCTGCTGCGCGATCGTGGCCGCTTGCTGGACGCGCGCGAGCGGCTGAACGAGTCGCCGCTCGGGGCGGGCGCCGTGGCCGGTACCGGCTTCCCGCTGGACCGCGCTGGCGTGGCGCAGGAGCTCGGCTTTCGTGGCCCGATGCTCAACTCGATCGACGCCACCTCCAGCCGTGACTTCTTGATGGAAGTCGCCAGCGCGCTCTCGATCCTGGGCGTGCACTTGTCCCGCATCGGCGAGGAGATCGTGCTCTGGTCCAGCACCGAGTTCGGCTTCATCTCGCTGTCGCCGGCGTTCTCCACCAGCTCTTCGATGATGCCGCAGAAGAAGAACCCGGACGTCGCGGAGCTGGTGCGGGGCAAGGCCGCGCGCCTGATGGGCTCCGTCACCACTCTGCTGGCGCTGGAGAAGAGCCTATTTTTCGGCTATGGCCGCGACCTGCAAGAGGACAAGCGCCCGATTTTCGACGCCTTCGACTGCGCGCTCACGTCCATTTATGCGCTGACTGGCGCGATCGCCACCGCGGAGTGGCGCCGCGAGCGGCTGCGCGCGGCGCTCGATCAAGGGCACCTGTGCGCCACGGATCTAGCGGATTTCTTGGTGCAACAAGGCTTGCCGTTCCGCGAGGCGCACCACGTGGTGGGCGCGCTGGTGCGTGAGGCGGAGGAGCGCGGCGTGCAGCTCGGTCAGCTGCCGCCCGACGTGCTGCTGCAGGCGCACGCTTCCTTGCGCGGCGAGGCGCTGCAGTCGGCGCTGGATCCCGCGGCGGCGGTAGAGCGGCGCTCCTTGGTGGGCGGTCCGGCGCGCGCCACGGTAGAGCAGGCGATCGCGCTGGCGCGAGCGGCGTGGGCTAGCGGCGCGAGCCGCCCGAGTTGACGCCGTCGTAGCGGAAGGTAGCCGCGCTCGAGCTGCCCTGCTCGAACGCGCCGGCTTGCCACAAGAGCAGGCTGGTGGCCGCTGCGCTGGCGACGCCCGCGATGGCCACCGTGGCCCAGCCCGGAAAGCGTGCGCGCTCGGCGACGACGGGCCGGAACGGCAGCTGCCGGCGCTCTTCCCAGTGCGAGAAGGCACCGCACACGTTGCTGCGGCACAGCGAGACGCCGACGCCTCGCCCTTCGGAGCGCACCAGCGCCCAGCTGGGGCAGGCGACGGGATGACCGGAGGCGCGCGCCGCCAGGTCCTCGGCGCTGCAAGGCACGAGGGGCGGAGCCGACACGACCAGCTGCTGCTGCCCCGGCTCGACGCGCAGGAACGCGGCGTGAATGGGACGCCCCGCGCGCCACACACGCACGTGGTGCAGGCCCGGCGCGAGCGCTACTCGTCGCGCCATGACCTCGCGGCCGTCGAGCTCGAGCGTGGCGAGTCGCTCGAGCCCAACGACGCTGAGCGACAGCTCGTTCGCTGCTGCTGACGCTGCCGACT
>JAEYOT010000584.1 GCA_023411445.1 Pseudomonadota bacterium | reverse complement strand
TTGAGCCTGCGGAAGATGAACGACGGCAGGCTCCGGACGATGAATGCTACCAGCGCCCAGCGAGAAGGCACGAAAGCGACGCGGCTCTTACCCTTGCGCGCGAGGGCGAGCGACACCTTGGCGGCTTTCTCGGCCGAGATCAGCCAAAACAGGCCCTTCATGCCGCGCGTCATGGCGGTGTCGACGAAGCCCGGCTTGATCGTGACGACGTTGACGCCGTAACGCGAGCAGCGATTCCTGAGCGACTCCAGATACGTTGAAAGAGCGGCTTTGGTGGCACAGTAGGCGGGGTTGCCGCGCCGCCCGCGCTCTCCGGCGATGCTGGAAATGCCGAGGATGGTGCCGGCGCGCGCAGCCTCGAAGCGCGCGGCCGCTTGGTTCATCCACGCCATCGCGCCCAGCACGTTGACGGAGACCATGGCGCGATCCTTCTCGAACGCGTACTCGCTCTCTTCGATTTTTGGCATGACGCCAGCGGCGTAGATCAAGGTGTCTACCCCGCCGAGCTCGCGCTCGATGCGCTCGAACAGCTCCGGCACCTCGTCCGGGTTGCTCACGTCATGCACGTAGGGTCGGAGCTTGCCGGGTCGCTCCGTTGCGAGGCGCTCGAGCTCGCTCTGTCGCCGCGCGACGATGGCAACGTCCGCGCCGGATTGCGCCAACTGTCGCGCCATGGCCTCGCCGATACCGGAGGAGGCGCCGACCACCACGACCTTGGTGAGCCGAGCCGTCAACGGGAGCCTCCTACCCAGGGAAGAGCGGGAAAGGACTGAGGAAAGGGCCGCGAGAGCACGGCCGCGCATACCATGCGGCTCCGGCCGCCGCTACAGCCTGGCGGGAGGCTTGCCTGCTGACGCAGCGGCGCTGGTGCCGCGCGTTTCCGGAGTGTTGTAGCTCCGCTCCGACGCGCGACTCGACGCTGGTCAGAACGGGCTGTGCGCGACGCTCACTCGCGCGCTCCAAGCGCCGCGGCGACGCCTGCCCGAAGGCCGGATTGCGGTAACACTATCTGCAAAATCGTGCTACTGGTCCGCTCGTCGCATGACCTTGCTCGCGATCCTCGCGCTCGGCTTTTTCCTCGGTATGCGGCACGCAACCGACTCGGATCACGTCGTCGCGGTCACGACGATCGTGAGCCGCGAGCGTTCGCCGCTGGCAGCGCTGTGGCTCGGCGCGCTGTGGGGCTTGGGTCACACCGCGACCATCTTGGTCGTGGGCGGCGCCATCGTGCTGTTCGGCTGGGTCATCCCGCCGCGCGTCGGGCTGTCGATGGAGTTCTCCGTAGCGCTGATGTTGATCGTGCTCGGCGTGATGAACTTGAGCGGCGCGCTCAGCGGTATCAAGGGCGCCGCCGCGCAGGCTCATCATCACGACGCTGGTGAGGCCGCCGTGCGGCACACGCACGTGCGCGGCCGGCTGCGACCGCTCGTGATCGGCGTGGTGCACGGGCTCGCTGGCTCGGCCGCGGTGGCGCTCTTGGTGCTGGCCACGATCAAGACGGCGGGCACGGCGCTGATCTATCTCACGGTGTTCGGCGCCGGCACGGTCGCGGGTATGATGCTGCTCACCGCTGCCATGTCGGTGCCGGTGCGGGTGCTGTCGCGCCGCTTCAGTAACGCAGAGCAAACGCTGGGCCGCGTCGCGGGCCTGGTGAGCATCGCGTTCGGCCTCTTCTTGGCGTACCAGATCGGCATCACCGACGGTCTGCTGGTCGGCACGCCCAACTGGGATCCGCACTGAGCACGCTGCTACCGCCGCCAGCGCTGGAGCGTTTGCGGACGGCGCAGCGCATCGTGGCGCTCACGGGCGCCGGCATTTCGGCCGAGAGCGGCGTGCCCACGTTTCGCGACGCGCAGACGGGCCTGTGGGCGCGCTACAGCGCCGAGCAGCTGGCCACGCCGGAGGCCTTCCGTCGCGATCCCCAGCTCGTTTGGCAGTGGTACAGCTGGCGACGTCAGCTGGTCGCCCAAGCGCAGCCCAACGCTGGACACCAGGCGTTGGTGGCGCTGGCCGCGCGCTCCGCGGAGCTCTTGCTGGTGACGCAGAACGTGGACGGCTTGCACGCGCGCGCCGGGAGCCGCGACGTGATCGAGCTGCACGGCAACATCGAGCAGAGCACGTGCTTCGCCGAGGGCACGCCAGTCACGAGCTACGAAGACGACGGCAGCATCCCGCCGCGCTGCCCCCGCTGCGGCGCTCACCTGCGGCCGGCCGTCGTCTGGTTCGGTGAAACGCTGCCGAAAGCAGCGCTCGAGCGCGCAGAAGCCGCCGCGCGCTCCTGCGACGTACTGCTGTCGATCGGCACCTCGAGCCTGGTGCACCCAGCGGCCGGCCTGCCGCTGCTGGCCAAACGTCACGGTGCTTTGCTCATCGAGGTGAACCCTAACGCCACACCTCTCACCCCGCACGCTGACGTCGTGCTGAGCGGCCGGGCGGCGGAGGTGCTGCCGCAGCTAGTGACAGAGCTGTAGCTCGGGCTACAGTCGCCGCAGCATGTCGCGGCCCCGTTGCTCCGTGTTCATCGCCATCAGCTTGGATGGCTTCATCGCCCGCGCCGATGGTCGGCTGGACTTCCTCGCGCTCGTCGAACAAGAAGGTCAGGACTACGGGTATTCCGAGTTCTTCGCGACGGTGGACGCGCTCGTGATCGGCCGCAACACGTACGAGACGGCGCTGTCCTTTCCGGAGTGGCCGTACTTGGGCAAGCGCTGCATCGTGCTCACGCACCGTGAAGCGGATTCGCTGCACGGCGAGCAGTTCTTCGCCGGAGAGCCCAGCGCGCTGGTCGAGCAGCTGGCGCTCACCGGCGCGCAGCGACTTTACGTGGACGGCGGCGCCGTGATCCGGCACTTCCTGGCGCACGACTTGATCGACGACATGACGCTCTCGATCGTGCCCACGCTGCTCGGCCGCGGCATCCCGCTGTTCGGCGAAGAAGTGCCGGAGCAGCGCTTCAAGCTCGAGGGCACGGAGACGTTTCCGACCGGGCTGGTGCAGCTGCGCTACTCGCGCCTTCCGCGCACCTAGCCGCGAGGGCTCAGAAGAACGTGGGCATCGCGTCGGGGAACGGTCCCTCGACCACCTCGCCACCATCGAACACCGCCGACAGCATCTCGCAGCGCTCGCGCTCGCGCGTCCAGTCGCACAGCTCGTTCTCGAGCCGGAGCGCGCTCAGGCCCACGCGCGTGTCAGGGCGAGGTCGCAGCGCTTCCGAGGCGAACGCCGCCGCGTAGTCCACGCTGAGGTCGCGCTGCTCGTCGCGGTGACACAGCCCGCACAGCGTTCCGTTCTGGTAGCGCACGCGGTCGAACGGCGCGCTCGGCGGTACCGCCTCCGCGATCGGTAGCAAGAGCTCGCCCTTGAGCGAGCGACGCTCGTCCGCGCCGATGAGCTGCCCAAACTCCATCAAGTAGCTGGACTCACCGGCCACGACGACTGAAAGCCACAAGCCGCCCAGCTTGATGAACAGGCGCGGGCTTACGCTCGAGAGCGCGGGCTGCGCGCTAAATTCGCTGCTGGAGGCGTAGACCACCAACGGGCGCGCCAGGCTCTCCACGAAGCACGCCACGTTGGTCGGCTTGGGCAAAGCGTTCAGCAGCTGCACGCTCTGCTCGATGGTGGATGGAGCATTGCTCACCCCGGCGGGCGCTTGGCAGCGCGGGCGGCCGAGCGGCTTCACGCTGGGGCGCGGTGGGTCGCTCGCGCTGCTCTCCTCCGGCGCCGCCGAGCAGGCAGCGGCGAGAGCACACATGGCGACGGCGAAGAGCGACCAGGCGCGCTCGACGCAAGAATTTCGGCTCGAAGCTGGATACGACGCAGATCCTGCGGCGCTCGAGGCAGTCTTGCGGCTCATGCCGCCCCGACAGCAAGTTCCGTGCGCGACTGCCCCGCGGCAAATCCCACCTCTTTTAGCCCTCGCACGACGCACCACCCAAGGCGCGGCGCACAGCGCACGGCGTCACGACTGCCGGCCCATCGCTTGCATTGCTGCTGTGCACGGAGGTTCTCCGATGGCCAGTTCCCGCAAAGACATGATCCCCCGGCTCCATGAGTCGTACACCACCTACCTCTATTGGGGTTTTGCGCTGGTGTTCATCGTGCTGCTCGTCGTCGGCTTCACGGCGTTCTGAGCGCAACCGCTGCTGGGCCCGGGGCAGGTTCGGCTCGCCCTGAGCAGAATTTGCAATCCGGGCTCCAGCTAGGCACCATCGTGGCTCACGATGGCGCTCCATGCTCGGCTCCTGCTGCTGTGGGCGATGACCGCTTGCAGCTCGGATGATCCGACCATCAAAGAAATGCACGCCTTCGTCGACGACGCTGGGCGCGCGTGCGAAGCAACGCTCGAGCGGAGCAGTGAGCGCGCTCCGGTGATCGCGAGCACGATCGCGTGCGACGGCGCCGGGCGCGAGTGCCCGAGCGGCTCCGAGCCCTGCTTTCAGCTCAGCGTGCTGCCCGAGAGCGCGGACCTCCTCAACTGCCCGGCTTGCTGCCTCGGCAGCTCGAGCCGCTTCGCGTACGAGGACTGTAGCGCCGTCACGTGCGAAAATGACGCTGACTGCGTGTACGATCGCGCCGTGTGCGAGCTCGGCAGCTGCACCTGCCCAAGCGGCCGCTGCGAGTAGTGGAGGCATGACTTACTCCATCGCCGCAGTCGATCCCAGCAGCGGTGAGGTGGGCGGCGCCGGCACCTCGTGCCTGGACGGCGGGGACGTGCACGTGATTTACCGCGGCGTGCCGGGGCGCGGCGTCGTGCACGCGCAGGCTTATTACACGGACGCCGGTCGTGATCGCGCCGCGCAGCTGCTCGCGCAAGGCAGCTCGGCCGCCGAGGTGCTCGCCGCCGTGACCGACGCGAGCTTCGACGGGGGCACCAGCAGGCGCCAGTACGGTATCGTGGACGTGCTGGGACAAGCCGTGGGCTTCACGGGCGACGGCACCACCGCGTTCGCGGCGGACGTCCAAGGCACGAGCGAGGGCCATGCGTACACCGTGCAGGGCAACATCCTCACGTCCGCGCGCGTGCTGGAGCAGGCTGCGGCCGCCTTCGAGGCGGGCGGCTGTGACTTGGCGGAGCGCTTGATGCGCGCGCTCAAGGCGGGCGCCGAGCACGGCGAAGGGGACTCACGCTGCACCCCCGCCGGTATCCCATCGGATTCGGCGTTTTTACAGGTGGAGCAGCCGGGCGGCAGCGAAGGCGGCTACTTGGCGTTGCGCGTGGAGACCTCCGGCACGGCCGATCCCCTGCCGCTCCTGCAAGCGAAGTTTGACGCCTGGCGCCTCGAGCACCCCTGCCCTGTCGTCGCCGCTCCAGAGCGACCTGCAGCGAGCGACCCGGGCTGCGCTTGCCAGCACGCCGGACCGCCAGCGGGCTCAGCGACGATGTGGGTGCTGGTCGGCGGTCTGCTCGTCGCTGGGTGGCGACGCTGGATGGCGCGTTAGCTCCGCCCAGCGCCTCTGCCGTGACAGCAGACGAGCGCGTCGATTCCACGCGCCCACGATGCTGAGCTGAGCGCACACGAAGTACATGCCCGTCAGCAGCGCAGGCATCATCCACACACCCGGCCGCGCTCCGCCACCAGAGCGCGCCAACACTGCGAAGATCGCGTTTCCGAGCATGCCGTAAAATCCGCCGAGCAGGCCCGAGATGAGGAGCACTCGCGCTGGCGACATCACGTGGTGGCGCTCTGGCCGGAGGAAGAGCAGCGGCCCCCACATTTCATCCGTATCGCTGAAGTGGTTGAGACGATCGTCGGCGCGGAACGTGCGATTGTCCATGCGGGCCCAAGGGAAAAAACGGCCGCGCAGCGCGCTGCTTAAGGGCGCCTCGGCGCTCAGCTGCCCCCGCCCGCACGGAGCCGCGCGATGGTGGCGCGCGCGCCGTCCACGTGCTGGCTGGCGCGGATGGCGCTGTCGAACACCGCGACGATGCGCCAATCTCTACCGATCACGTAGGTGATGCGGGCGGACACGCCGAGCACGTTTTGCAGCAGGGACGTCGCTCCGTACAAGCCTGCCAGGCGCCGCTCGGGATCCGAGACCAGCGGAAAAGCGATGCCGTGCTCCTTGGCAAAACGGTCGTGCGTCTCCGCGTCGTCCACGGACACGCCAATCACCTCCGTATCGCCTGAGCTGAGCTCGGCATAGCTGGCTTGAAAGCCGCACGCCTCGCGCGTGCAGACTGTCGTGAAATCACGCGGGTAGAAGTAGAGCACTAGGTGCTTCTCTGCCAGCAGGGCCGAGAGCGAGAGCTGCCTATCCTGCCCCTGCTGCCGCGCCGTGACCTCGAACTCCGGCGCCAGCGTACCGACCTTCAGGCTCATACCCTGACTATCCAACCTGACCGCGGCCCGGGAAAGCGCAATCGACCCCCTCACGGCTCGAGATGGCCCGACTTGAACCGCGCCATCCGCTGGGGCATCTCAAGAGAAGGGACCCATGACCGCACCGCTTTGCCTTCGACGGACGGCGCTACTCCTGAGCGTCAGCGCTGCGGCCTGCGGCAGCGCCGACACGGTGACGGACACGCGGTCACCTCACCCCGAGTGCACGCCGCTCATCGAGGAGGCGACCACCACCATCCCCGATCCACCGGACGGCGCGGCCGCGTGCGCCGAGGGCGTCTGCAACTACCAGACGCAGGCAGGTTGCGAGGCAGACGAGGCGTGCCGCCCGCAGTTCAACGCGACCGATCCAGAGGTTGCGCCCGGTTGTGAGCCGGCGGGAGCTGGCCAAGCCGGTGACGATTGTGAGCAGCAGAGCGACTGCGCGCCAGGCCACTACTGCGCCGAAGGCGTGTGCCGCCGCCAATGCTGCGGCGATGACTGGAGCGCCTGCGACGAGGGCGAGAGCTGCATCCTCAGCCTCCAAGTGCGCGCCGGCGGCGAGGTGCTGACGGCCGGCATGAGCCTGTGCCTCCCGGTGAACACGTGCGACGTCTTCGATCCAGAGAGCTGCGAGGACCCCACGCGCGAATGCAAGCCCGTGGACCCGACCGGCGCCGTCGCCTGCATGCCCCGCTCCAGCGCCGGCTTGGGCGACGACTGCGGCCCTCCGGACGTCTGCCAACAGGGCCTGAGCTGCGTGGGTGGAGTCTGCATCAAGCTTTGCAGCTTCGTCGAATGCGGCCCCGTCGGCTGCGACGAGGGCGACGCCTGCGTGCGCTTCGATCGCAACCCGCCCGGCGTCGGCGAGTGCACCCCCGGCCGCTGAAGCACGTCGCGCTGAACGCCGGGCCAAGCGCGCTCGCCGCACCAAAAAAGCCCGTCCGCGCGCGTCGCTCGATCGTGTCGAAACTCCGTTGACCGTCGCCGCTTTCTGTGGGAGATACCCGCTCCCTTCGGTACCCCCGGAGGGACCGGAAACCCCGGGCCATTAGCTCAATTGGTAGAGCAGCGGACTCTTAATCCGTTGGCTCGCAGTTCAAGTCTGCGATGGCCCACAGTCCCTGAAGCTGGCTCCCTGACGGAAGTTAGGGGGCCAGTTTCAGTTTGTGGGCACGCCTCGGAAATCGGATCAAGCGTCCGATCCCAGAACAGATTTCGGCGGCGCTCAAGCTCGGCAACTTATTGCTTCTGTCAGTCGGCTCCAGACGCGACGAGACCAGGAGCGAGATCGATCGCATCGAGGATGACGTCGTCCGGGTGCTTGGCTTCGATGTTGTACGAGGCGAATCTCGTTGCGGGGAAATCCGCCAAGGTGAAGGTGACGATGGTCTGCGCGCCAGCTCTGATGGCGGCAGCCAGCACGTGCCGGTCGTTGTGATCTGGAAGCTCGATGTCCTCGTCCTCGATAGGAGCCTCGAATCCCAACACTCTGCAGTCAGGCACGGCTTGCCTCATGAGCTCGGCGTTGTCGTTGCCATCGGTCCGAGGAACTCGAGACATAGCTCGAACGCTTCTCGCGGAACCGCCACCGTGACGGCTTTGCCCTCCCCTTCGGGACGGACCTCGACCGTCCGCGAAGCCTTCCGTCGAGGCAGCGCCGACAACGCTCGAAGGGCGATCTTCGCCCCCTCCGATGGCCCCCCTTCGACGCTGGGTCGCAGATAGGTGGAGCCTTTTCGCGGTCGAACGCCACTACTTCAAGGCGCGGATCGTTCCTGCCGCCCGCGAGCTGAAATCATGCAAAACACCGCCTTGATTGGAATCATTGTCGCTTTCTCAGCTGCCATCGTCGCCTGCAGCTCTGCGGATGAGCCTGCCGGCGGCCCGGTGACGGGCAGCGGAGGCAGCGCGGCCGGTGCGGTAGCGGGAAGCGCCGGAGCCGGCCAGGCGCCGACGGGCGGCATGACCGGGACCACGGGCGGAGCGGGCGGCTCGAGCAGTGGGGCTGAGAAC
>JAEYOT010000557.1 GCA_023411445.1 Pseudomonadota bacterium | reverse complement strand
GCCTTGAGCGCGGCAAGCTCCGCGTGATCCAAGCCGGCAGCCTCGTGAAAGCCCTGCCCGAGCACGTTGCCGGCAGCGTCCGCGACCACGGAGCCCACGTGCGGGTTGGGTGAGGGGTCACCCTTTTCGCCCAACGAGAGGGCGAGGCGCATCAGCTCTTGGTCCGGATCCCTGGACATGTCAGTCGGCCTTGGCGCGGACGAGCTTGCCCATCTCGCTGATGAACTCGTCGATGTCGCGGAAGGAGCGGTACACGCTGGCGAAGCGCACGTACGCCACTTCATCCAGCGCCTTGAGCCGAGCCATCACGCGCTCGCCGATCACGAGCGAAGACACTTCCTTTTCGCCGCTCTCGCCCAGCTCGCGCTCGAGCTGCTCGGCTTGCTCGTCCAGCGTCTCCGCCGAAACGGGGCGCTTGTTGCAGGCGATGCGCAGGCTGCGCAGGATCTTCTGGCGATCGAACGCTTCGCGCTGGCCGTCCTTCTTGATCACCGTCGGCAGCGTGGTCTCCACGCGCTCGTAGGTCGTGAAGCGCTTCTTGCAGCCGTCGCACTCGCGCCGGCGCCAGGTGACCGTTCCGCCAGCTACCAGCCGCGAGTCGACGACCCGGCTCTCCATTTCACGACAGTAGGGGCACTGCATGAAATGCGCTCAGGCGGCTGGGCCGCGCTCAGCCCTCATAGGCGGAGAAGACCAACGTCGCGTTGGTCCCGCCGAAGCCGAACGAGTTGCTCATCGCGCGCTTGATGCGTCGCTCACGAGCCTTGTTGGGCACGAAGTCCAGCGGCACTTCCGTGTCCGGGTCTTCCAGGTTGATGGTCGGCGGGATCACGCCGGTCTCGATCGCCTTGATGCACACGGCGGCCTCGACCGCGCCGGCGGCGCCCAGCAGGTGACCCATCATGCTCTTGGTCGAGCTGACCCAGAGCTTCTTCTCCAGCGCGTGGCTGCCGTACACGTTGGCGACGGCCTTGGCCTCCTCCGTGTCGCCGACGGGCGTGGAGGTGCCGTGCGCGTTGATGTAGTCGATCTGATCGGGGTTGAGCTTGGCGTCCTTGAGCGCCTGGCGCATGGCGCGCGCGGCTTGGGCGTGCTCCGGCGCGGGCTTGGTGATGTGGAAAGCGTCGCTGGTGGCAGCGTAGCCGGACACCTCGGCCAAGATGCGTGCGCTGCGCTTCTTCGCGCGGCTCAGCGTCTCGAAGATCAACGTGCCGGCGCCTTCACCACACACGAAGCCATCACGGCCCTTGTCCCAGGGACGGCTGGCGCGCTCGGGCTCGTCGTTGCGGCGGCTGAGCGCGAACATCGCGCCGAAGCCGGCGATACCGATCGGCGTGATGGTCGCCTCGGCGCCACCCACGACCATGACCTCGGACTCGCCCCGCTGCATCATGCGCAGCGCTTCACCCATGGCGTGCGCGCTCGACGAGCACGCGCTGGTGTGCGCCATGCTGGGGCCGCGCAGGCCGAACGCGATCGACACCTGGCCTGCGGCCATGTTGGCGATCAGCGAGGGGATGAAATACGGGCTCACCTTACCGGGACCCTTGGAGGTGAGCGTGATGGTGCAACGCTCCAAATTCTCCAGGCCGCCGAGGCCGACGCCGATGTAGACGCCAGCTCGGTCCCGCTCTTCTTCCGTCAAGTTGAGGTCCGCCTGCTCCAGCGCCATCTTGGTCGCGGCGAGCGCGAACGGGATGAAGCGCGAGACCTCCTTGAGCTTTTTCTTCTCCATGAACGCGGCAGGATCGAAGTCCTTCACCTCCGCCGCGATGCGGGTCGTAAACTGCTCGTTGGCCTCGAACTGCGTGATCGGTCCGACACCGCTCTTGCCGTTGATCAACGACTGAAAGCTCGCATCGGTGCCCACTCCGTTCGGAGTGACCAAACCAATTCCTGTTACGACAATCCGCTCCATGTGCTCCTTCAGGTGCCTAAAGCCATCTGACACTTCTGCCAGGGGGGCCGTGGGGGCATCGGGGGTGCGATGGGCACCCCACGGCCTGATGCTTCAGCCCGCCAGGTGCTTCTCGATGTAGTCCACGGCGTCCTGAACCGAGCGAATCTTCTCGGTGTCCTCGTCGGGGATGTCGATCTCGAAGGCTTCTTCGAAGGCCAGGACCAGCTCCACCAGACCGAGCGAGTCAGCACCGAGGTCGTCGATGAACGTAGACTCCGGCTTGATGTCCTTCTCGTCCACGTCGAGCTGTTCTTTGATGATCCGCTTTACTTCGGCGGTTACGTTCCGACCTTCAGCCATGATGCCTCCAGGGGCGCCTCCTACCAGAGAGGTCGCCCCATTTGCAGGGATTTTTCGAACCGTTAGCTAGATTCAGTCGCGAGTCCAAGGCCTTCGGCGGCTCGCCGGCTCGCGCCGGCTCCTCGCCGAAAACCTCAAGTTTTACATGTACATGCCGCCGTTGACGCGCAGCGCCTGGCCGGTGATGTAGCCCGCCTCGTCGGAGGCGAGGTAGACGACGGCCGCCGCGATCTCTTCGGGCTTGCCCGTCCTACCCAGGGGGATGTTCTGGTTGATGCTCGTCTTCTGCTCGTCCGTGAGCGCGCCGGTCATGTCCGTGTCGATGAAGCCCGGCGTGATGGCGTTCACGGTGATGAAGCGCGACGCGAGCTCGCGCGCCATGGACTTGGTGACGCCGAGCAGCGCCGCCTTCGACGCCGAGTAGGCAGTCTGCCCCGCGTTGCCCATCTCGCCGACGACGCTGGAGAGGAAGATGACTCGCCCGGTCTTGGCGCGCATCATGACCTTGGTCGCGGCGCGCGCGCAGGCGACAGCGCCTTTCACGTTGACCGCGAGGATGCGGTCGAAATCCTCCTCCTTGAGGCGGAGCAGCAGGCCGTCGATCGAGATGCCCGCGCTGCACACCAGGATGTCCAAGCGCCCGAGCCGCTTGGCGACGTCCGCGATCGCCTTCTCTGCGGCTTCGCCGTTGCCGACGTCGAACTGGACGATCTCCGCCTTGCCGCCCGCGGCCGCGATGGCGTCCGCCACTTCGCGCGCCGCACCTTCGTTGCTCACGTAGTTGACGACGACGTGGGCCCCCTGCTTGCCGAGCGCCAGAGCCGCCGCACGACCGATGCCGCGCGAGCCACCCGTGACGAGCGCTACCTTGCCGCTGAGATCGAACATTGACGTACCAGGTCCTTCACAAAGCGCGGGAAAACCGCCGTGAGCGCGCGTCTTTAGCACGCAACGGCGCGTGTCGAGCGCAAAATGTCTTACGCGGCTCGCTGGGGGCCGGGCGGGCGGGCCGAGCCGTTACGCGTCGCGTAACGCCTAGCCGGCGAGGAATTCTGCCACTTTCGCTACGGACTCTGCGTCCCCGACCGAAAGCACGCTGATGCGCTTGTCGATGCGCTTGGTGAGGCCGGCCAGCACCTTGCCCGGGCCGATCTCGAGAGCGCGGGTGACGCCGGTCTCAGCCATCGCGGCGATCGTCTCCTCCCAGCGGACTGGCGAATCCACCTGACGCACCAAGAGCTCCGCGACGCGTGACGCGTCCTGGTTCGGTGCAGCTTCCACGTTGGGCAGCACTGGGAAGGCGAGCGCGCCGGGCGTGAGCTGGGCCAGGGCCTCTTTCATCCGCAGCGCTGCGGGCGCCATCAGCGAGCAGTGGAACGGCGCGCTGACGTTGAGCACGATGGCCTTGAGCTTGCGCTCTGCCGCGAGCGCGGAGGCGCGTGCCACGGCCGTCTTGTGGCCGGAGATCACGATCTGCCCGGGGGCGTTGAAATTCGCCGGTGAGACGACCTCGCCTTGCGCGGCGTCCTCACACAGCGTGCGCACTGCCGCGGGGTCGCCGCCCATGATCGCGGCCATGCCGCCGAGACCTTCCGGCACCGCTTCCTGCATGGCTTGGCCGCGCAGGTGCACGAGCCGCACCGCGTCCTCCAATGAGAGCGCGTCCGCCGCCACGAGCGCGCTGTACTCACCGAGCGAGTGACCGGCGGCGAAGCTGGGCAGCGCGAGCTCCGGCAGCGCTTCGCGGATCGCTGCCAGTGCCGCGATGCTGGTCGTGACGATGGCAGGCTGCGCGTGCTTGGTGAGCGTGAGCTGCGCTTCAGGACCTTCGAAGCACAGGTTCTTGAGCGAGAAGCCGAGCGCGGCGTCGGCGCGCTCCCAGACTCGTCGCGCGGCAGGTGAGCTCTGGTACAGCTCCTTGCCCATACCTACAGCTTGCGTACCTTGCCCGGGGAATAGCCATGCCGTCGTCAAAGAAGGCTCCTTGCTGCGCCGCTACGCGGCGAAAGTGTCACACGCGAACCAGCGCGCTCCCCCACGAGATGCCCGCGCCCAAGGCGCACATCAGCACCGTGTCGCCGCTGGCGATGCGGCCGTCGCGCACGGCTTCATCCAGCGCGATCGGGATCGACGCGCTTGACGTGTTGCCGTAGCGCTCGATGTTGAGCACGAAGCGCTCGAGCGGAATATCCAGACGCTGCGCGACCTGCGCGATGATGCGCAGGTTGGCTTGGTGCGGCACCACCCAGCGCACGGCCGAGGGCGAGAGGTTGGCCTGCTCCAGCGCCGAGCGCGAAGCCGAGGTCAGGTTCTTGACCGCGACCTTGAAGATGTCCTGACCGGCCATGTGCACCTTGTCACGCGACAGCGCGAGGGCGTCAGGCGTGAGGCGCTCTTTGCTGCCGCCGCCCGGGATGCACAGCGAGCCGACCAGCGACGAGTCCGTGTACAGCTTGGTGGAGAGGATGCCGGCGCCGTCGTCCTTGGCTGGGCCGAGCACGGCCGCGCCCGCGCCGTCACCGAACAGCACGCAGGTGGTGCGATCCTTCCAGTTGAGGATGCGGCTCAAAAGCTCCACGCCGACGATCAGCACGTGCTTCTGCGCGCCCGAGCGGATGAACTGATCCGCGATCGACATCGCGTAGATGAAGCCAGCGCAAGCGGCGGAGATGTCGAACGCCGGGATCGCGTCCGCGCCGAGCTTCTGCTGCAGGATCGCGGCGCAGGCGGGCATCGGCAGATCCGGCGTGACCGTGCCGACGATGATCATGTCCAGGTCCTTCGCGGTGAGACCTGCTGCCTCGAGCGCGCGCTGCGCGGCGATCAGCGCCATGTCGCTAGAGGCTTGATCGTCTGCGGCGATGCGACGCTCTCGGATCCCGGTGCGCTCGGTGATCCAAGCGTCCGACGTATCGACCAGCCGCTCGAGGTCGGTATTGCTCAAGACTCGATCAGGCGTGTAGGCGCCCGTACCGAGAATTCGGCTCTTGGGGGCAGTGTCGCTCGGCATACCCGCCATCGATACGATCACCTCGCGAGCGCGTCACCAGAAATGGTTCAACCAGCTGTCCCCTCGTTCGGGGGAGCGCCGGCTGCAACGCACGGACAGGCTGACGCAACGCCGTGCGTCAGCCTGCGCGCCTCGGTGAAAGCCCGCGGGCGCTTCAGCTCTGGGCGGCGTCGTTCTTGACGACGGCGCGGCCGTTGTAAAATCCGCAGCCCGGGCAAACGCGATGAGGAACCATCGGCGCCGAGCAGCTAGGACAAGGAATCACGTTCGGGGCCGTGACCTTGTCGTGTTGGGCCCTGCGCATGTCGCGCCTGCTGCTGCTCTTGCGTCGTTTCGGAACGGCCACGAGGATTACTCCTTCTTGATCTTCTGCTGCTCGAGCCGGCTCTTCAGCTCGGCTAGCGGTGACAACCGCGGGTCCAGAGGCTTGTCGCCCTCCGGCCGGCTGTCAGCGGGGAGCGGAGGGTTAGCCGCAGAGCTGTCCGTTGGCAAGTCCGAACGGCGCGGGAACATCGGAAGCTCGAGGATGATGAACTCGCGGGCGAAGTCATCGAGCACGATTTCATGGCCGCTGTACGTGTCTTTACCGGCTTCCTCGTCGGTGAGCACCGGCGTGTCCTCCCAGTGACCGTCACCTTTTCCGCCGCTTTTTCCGCGTTCCGCAGCGTGCTCACCGGCCGCTCCTTTGCCGGCCCGTGGGCCGCGACGCCGAGCGCCGGGCGCCGGCTCACGCCCCGTGGCGGCGTTCGTCTCCGGCGACAGCATCAGCAAAATTTCTGTCCGAACCGGGACCGGCACCGGATCCAGGGTCACGACGCAGGGCATGGTCAGGTCAGCCTCCACCGCCCCGCGCACGAGCACCTCGCCGCCGTTCTTGCTCAGCGTCACGTCCAGCTTGCCCGGCGCCACCACGCTGGCGTCGGTCCCCTCCAAGGCGCGCCGGAGCCAAGCTTCGGACAAAGCGAACTCAACGTGTTTGGGGCCGCGCTCCAGATCAGCGACGGGCACGACCAGCTCCGGGCGTGACATGTTGCCAGGGCTCTAGCGCGGGCAGGGCAGGAGCGCAAAAAGGTCTGCTTTTGCAGGCGGCGTCGCCCGAGTTTGGTATGGGAAAGATGGTGACCGTCGAGGGAGAGAGCGAGCGCGCTTCGGTCGACGCTCCCCCGGCGCCGCGGCTCGAGGTGAGCGAGGCGAAGCGCCGACTGCTGATCGCGCTCGGCGTCTACGTCGTGGCCACGCTCGTGTTGTTGGCGTGCGCTCCGGGCGAGCTGTTGCGCGAGCACACCCGCTACAACCACTTCGCGCTCTTGGCGGAGGCTTGGCAGCGCGGGCAGCTCGACTTGGGCGGCGCCCCGCCGGACTACGCGCTGAACAACGACTTCGCGCGCTACGACGGCAAGTGGTTCGTGGTGTTTCCGCCGTTGCCGAGCCTGTTGCTCTGGCCGCTGGTGGCGCTCGCTGGCGGCGCTGCCGCCGTGCCCGATGGGCTCGTGTTCCTACTCTTGGCCGGGCTCGCGCCGGCGCTCCTGTTCTTGGCGCTGGAGAAGCTGTCGCACAGCGGTGAGTCACGGCGTGGCCAGCTGGACAACGTGGTGCTCTCGGGGCTGTTCTGCTTTGGCAGCGTGTACTTCTTCAGCGCGCTGCAGGGCACCGTCTGGTTTGCGGCTCACGTGGTCGCTGCCGTGCTCACGTGCGCGTACCTGCTGTTTGCGCTCGGCGCGGAGCGTCCGCTGCTCTCGGGGTTGTGCCTGGCGCTCGCGTTTGCGACGCGTACGCCGCTGCTGCTGGCGGCACCGCTGTTCGTGCTCGAAGCGGTACGGGTCACGCGCGTCGCCGTGCCGCGCGGACCCGGCCTGCTGCAAAGCGTCGACGCGGCGCGCCTCGGCCGTTTGCTCGTCACCTTCGCGCTCCCGGTCGCGCTCGTGCTCGCGCTCACGCTGGGGCACAACGCGGCCCGCTTCAACGATCCGTTCGAGGTCGGCTACCGCTACCTAGCGGTGGGCTGGGCCAAGCGCATCGCGAAGTGGGGTCTGTTCGACTACCACTACTTGGCGAAGAACCTGGGCGTCATGCTCACCAGCTTGCCGTGGCTCCCGGCTGACGGCGGCCCCGTGCAGATCAACGGGCACGGGCTCGCGCTCTGGATCACCACTCCGGGTTACTTGTGGCTCCTCGTCGCTCGCAACGTCACGCCGCTGGCGCGGACGGTGCTGCTCACGGCTGGGCTCGTGGCGCTGCCGAC
>JAEYOT010000535.1 GCA_023411445.1 Pseudomonadota bacterium | reverse complement strand
GGCGTGGCGAGCGCGCGCGTCCGCCACGCGGCGGCGCGCCGAATCGATCGGCACCGCGACGGCCTTGTAGCGGGCGCCCGGCAGCGCCTTGGCCAGCGCTTCTTTCAGCTGCGCTTGGCTGAGCTCGCCCACGTCCACGCGGTGCACGCCGAGCTCGTCGTTGAGGTACATGAAGGCGACTTTGCCGCGCGACGTCAGGCTGCGAGTCGTGATGGCCAGCAAGACGTTGCCGAGGCTATCCGGAGCCAGCATGAACGCCTCGGTTTGCTCCGAGGCCTTGGCGCCGGACAACGCGGCGACGCGCGTCGGCTCGGGGATGCTGACGCCGCGCGCCTTGAGCACGTTGAGGCCACGCCGCGCCGCCTTGCGCGCCGCGCCCTCACCCTTGTCTGCGACCTCGGCGACGGCGGCGGCGTTGCCCGCCTTGACCCATGCCTCCACCAGCTGCGGGGCGCGAGCGCCCGCCTTTGCCAAGGAGCCAAGGGCATCGGCGGCGGGAGCGTTGAGCAGGGAAGCGTCGAAATCGGTGGCGGCTGTGTTCATGGGTCGGTTCCTGAGTGAGCCTGTGGCGCGGCTGGGGGGCTACGGCAGGCGAGCGATGGCTTCTAGCTCGATCTTGGCGCCGCGCGGTAGCGCCGCGACGCCGACGGTGGCGCGCGCGGGCGGGTCCGCTGGGAAGGCGCGCACGTACACCGCGTTCATCGCGGCAAACTCCGAGAAATCCGAGAGGAAAATGGTGGTCTTGACCACGTCCGCCAGGCTGGCGCCGGCGGCCTCCAGCACGGCGGACAGGTTCCTCAGCACCTGCTCGGTCTCGGCCTCGATCCCACCTTCTACCATCTGTCCGGTCGCCGGATCGATCGCGATCTGACCCGAGCAAAACACCAGATCTCCTGAGACGATCGCCTGGGAGTAAGCGGCGACCGGGGCGGGGGCGTTGGGAGACGTGACGACGCGGCGCGGGCTCGACATGAGCGGCATGGTGGCCAAGGGGGCGCGAGAAATCAACGAGAGTCGAGGTTACGTCGGCCCTCGATGGCCCGCCCCAGCGTGATCTGATCGGCAAACTCCAGATCGCCGCCGTGCGGCACGCCGCTCGCGATGCGGCTGACCATGACGCCGCGCGCGGTCAGCTCGCGCGCGAGCAAGAGCGCGGTCGCTTCGCCGTCCACGGACGGTGGCGTCGCTACGATCACCTCGCGCACGCCATCCTCCTTCAAGCGTGTGAACAGGCTCTGCAGCGGCAGCTCGTCCGGCCCCACGCCATCCAGCGGCGAGAGCAAGCGCCCGAGCACGAAGTAACGGCCGCGCATGGCGCCGCTGCGCTCGATCGCCAGCAAATCTTGCACTTTGGCGACCACGCACAACAGCGCGGAGTCCCGCCGCGTGTCGCGGCAGACGGCGCACAACGCGCGCCCCGTCTGGTCCACCTCGGCGATGTTGCCGCAGCGCTCGCAGCTCTTCACGCGCTGGCTCAGCCCGGACAGCGCCTCGCCCAGCGCCTGCGCCGTGCCGGAGCGCTCCGCGACCAAGTGCAGCGCGAAGCGCTGCGCCGTCTTCTCGCCCACGCCGGGCAGGCGCGCGAGCAGCTCGATCAGCAGTCGCAGGTGATCGGGCAGCATCAGGCCGCGCCTCCCAGCTTCAGCTCTTTGAGCTTGGCGCCCAAGATCTCCACTGCCTCGGTGATGCGCTCGTGCTTCTGCGCCGCGGCGTAGGCGGCGCGTGTCCGCTCGGCGCGCTCTTGGCTATCGGCGGCGGCGAGCGAGCGGCGACCTTTGGCGCGCTCCGACTCGAACTCGAAGCTCACCGGCACCGGCTTACCGAAGTGCTTCTCTACCGCTCGCGCCAGCGCCGCCACGCTGTCCTTGTCGCTGGCGACGAGCAGCGCGTCGGGCGGGTAGGCGACGATCGCGCTCTCCGGCAGCAGGCAGAGCGGGATGGCGTGCCCGAGCATGGCGGCCAAATCCGGCCGCTCTGCCTCCAAGATCGCCAAGATCTGCGCGTAAGTGCGGTCCAGCTCCTCCACGCTCTGGGCGGAGGGTGCGGGAACCGGCGGCGGCGCCACGGCGCTTGGGCGCGGCCGCTCCACGGGGCGCTGCGATGGGGGCGCTGGCGCGGGGCGGGGAGCTACTGGAGGCTCTCCGCCACGATCGTCGCTCTGCGGCTTGCTGCTGGGCGCCGGGCGTTGCTCGCGCGGGCGTCCGCCGTAGGCTTGCTGCTCTGCGGCAGGGCTGTCGTGCGGAGGGCGTTGTTGCGGGGGGCGCTGTGGCTGCTGGGGTTGGCCGCCACCGCCCCCGCTCAGCCGGCGCTCGAGCGCGCCCAGGCGCGTGAGCAGATCGTCGATGGGGAGCAGCGGTGGCCGGCGGGCGAGCCGAACCAGCAGCATCTCCAGCGCGGCGCGCGGGCGCTCGCTCTTCACGACCTCGTCGAAGCCCTGCGAAAAACCGTGATAGAGCCGGGTCAAGTCGTCGGCGTCGCCGCCCGCAGCCAGGCGCTTCACGTCGGCCGCCTCGGTGTCCGGTAGATCGAGCAGGGGCTCCGAGTCTTTCACCACCTTGGCGACCACCAAGTTGCGGAGCAACGCGAGCAAGTCCCGCGCGACGTGCGCGATGTCGAAGCCTTGGTTGGCCAGCTCCGAGACGATGGAGAGGCAGCGCGCAGCGTCACCGCTCAGCAGCGCAGAGGCGAGATCATAGAGGACGCTGTGGCTGGCCACGCCGAGCACGCGCGCTACGTCAGCGCCGCGGAGCTCATTGCCGCCCCAAGCGATGACCTGATCCAGCACGCTCATCGCGTCGCGCATGCTGCCGGCGGCCTCGCGCGCCACGATGGAGACTGCCGCGTCGTCCGCGTTGATCTGCTCGGCGCTGAGCACCTCACGCAAGCGCGCGGCGATGGTCTGCGTGGCGATCAACTTGAAGTCGAAGCGCTGCACCCGGCTCAAGATCGTGACCGGTACCTTGTGCACCTCGGTCGTCGCGAAGATGAACTTCACGTGGGCGGGGGGCTCTTCCAACGTCTTCAAGAACGCGTTCCACGCGTTTTGAGACAGCATGTGGACCTCGTCCACGATGAAGATTTTGTAGCGGTCACGCGCGGGGCGGTACGGCAGGGAATCCTGCAGCTTTCGCACCTCGTCCACGCCATTGTAGCTGGCGCCGTCGATCTCCCGCACGTCCATGTCCGTGCCC
>JAEYOT010000513.1 GCA_023411445.1 Pseudomonadota bacterium | reverse complement strand
ACGTTGCTGAGCTGCAGCGGCTCGGGCCGCGCGGCTTCGCGCCGGCTGAAAGCCAAGAGCTGTCGCGTGAGCGACGCGGCGCGCTTGGCCGCCGTCACCATGTCCAGCACGTCTTCCCGCGCGGGGTGCCCACCCAGCTCCTCGAGGGCCATCTCGCCGCTGCCCTCGATCACGGCCAGCAGGTTGTTGAAGTCGTGCGCCACACCGCCGGCGAGCTGGCCGACGGCCTCCATCTTCTGCGAGTGCACCAGCAGCTGCTCCAGGCTGCGCTTCTGGGTCACGTCGCGGAGCAGCGCGATCGCGCCGGTGACGTCGCCGCTGTCGTTGCGCAGCGGCGTCGCCACGATGGCGACGCGCGCCTCCGAAGCGCCGCCGTTCTTGATGATGACCTCCATCTCGACCTTCCGCGAGCCGTGCATGGCCCGCACCAGGGGATTCTCTGCGGGAGGAACCACCGTGCGACCGTCGGCCAGGTAAACGCCGTAGGCGCGTGCCCACTGCTCGGGCGGCACGTCGCGCGCCTGCGCTCCGAGCACGCGCTGCGCCTCGCTGTTGAACAGCAGCGTGCGGCCCGAGGAGTCCACCACGATCACCCCCTCGCCGATGCCGTCGAGGATAGAGTTCAAGATGCGCGTCTGCTGCCGCAGCCGCTCCTCGCTCTTACGCAGCGCGTCCTGCGTGCGCAGCCGCTCCGTCACGTTCCTGGAGATGGCGACCAGGCCCTCCACGACCCCTTCTGGGCTGCGGATCGGCGCCTTACTCTCGGAGAACCACTCGTTGGACCCGGCGCGGTACTCACGCACTACGTCCACCATGGGCGCGCCGCCGCTCAGCAGCAGCTGCTCCTCGGCTTCGATCGCCCCCGCGCTGTCCGGTGAGAGCAGGCCGTCGCTCAGCTTGCGGCCGATCAGCTTGTCAGCGCTGTCCGCGCCTAAGACCGCGGCAAAGGCCTGGTTGGCACGCTGAAAGCGCAGGTCCTTATCCTTGAAGAAAATGCCATCCGTGCTGCTGCTCATCAGATCAGCCAGCAGCTGCCGTTCGTGAGCCACCTGACGGGCCAGGCGGAAATGCTCCACGCCCTTGGCCACCTTGAAGCGCAGATCCTGCGGGTTCCACGGCTTGGTGACATAGGCAAAAACCTTGCCCTCGTTGATGGCCCGAATGACGGCCGGCAGATCAGAGAACCCTGACACCATGATGCCGACCGCGGTCTCGCTCGACATGCGGGCGAGTAGCTCGTCGCCGGTCATGCGCGGCATACGCTGGTCGGTGATCACGACGGCGATGTTGGGGTCGTGCTCGATGGTCGCCAGAGCGTTCTCCGGCGTCTGCGACTTGAGCACCGTGAAGTCGTCACTAAGCAGATCTTCGAGCGCCACCAGGATCTGGGGCTCGTCATCGACGATTAGGATGCGCTCTTTCGTCACTCCGCCGTCCATCGACCATCCAACTCTGCCTGGCGCCCCCCCGGGCATGACGCCGAGTGGGCGCGCGTGGCGGAAGCTCAAACCGTAACCGGCGGCTACGGGCCCGGTCAAGCAACGCCGCGGAGTCCAGCCCCCATCTCACGGCTCTCAACCCGAGGCAGCGCTGTGGCGATTTGCCTTAGGACTTTCTTTCGGTAGATGCACGCACGCCAGCCTCGTGATGGCGCCGCCCGCCTACACCAGCGCTCCCGTCCTTGAAAAGCCGAGCGTTCAGGCCGCCTCTGCCTGCGTGTCCGGGGCAAGGCGGAAGTTTCGGGAAAAGTCGGCGCCGAGCCGTGTCAGGCTCCCGGCGCTGCTGTGGTTGTGAACGCCTCTCCCGCACCCGACGTCGAAGCTTGGGCCGAGCACTACGTGACGAGCTGCGACCTCCACACCAAGCTCTCACCCGAGCCCCCGCCCGCGCGCTTTCGCGAAGGGGCGGCGCCGCTGCGCTTGCTGCAACCGGGTCGACCACCGGAGCTACGTCCGGCGCGACGCGGTGAGCGCACGCCCAAGCAAGAGGCGCTCGAGCAGCCGTACTACCGCGCGCGCACGCTGCATGCGTTTCTCCATCATGAGCTTCAAGCCGCCGAGCTGATGTGCTGGGCCATCTTGGCCTTCCCCGACGCAGAGCTCGAGTTTCGGCGCGGTCTGCTCGCCATCTGCATGGACGAGCTCCGCCACGCGAGGCTCTACACCGAGCACATCCGCGAGCTGGGCTGCGAGGTTGGTGACTTCGGTGTGCGCGACTGGTTCTGGAAGCGTGTTCCCAGCTGCCACAGCAAAGTCGAGTTCGTCGCCGTGATGGGCATGGGGCTCGAGGCCGCGAACCTGGAGTACGCCCCGAGCTTCGCTGCGCGCTTCCGCCTCGCCGGCGACGAGCGCGGCGCAGCGATCCAGGAACGCATCGCGGCGGAGGAGGTCGCGCACGTCGGCTTCGCCACGCGCTGGTTTTCCCGCTGGACCGGCGGCTTGGATTTCGCGACCTGGGCGGAAAAGCTGCCGCCACCGCTCTCGCCGTGGGTCATGCACGGCACCCCCATCGCGCACGACGCGCGCCGCCGCGCGGGCATGTCGCCGGAGTTCTTGGCGGCGCTCGAGGCCTACGTACCGGAGCCCAAAGGTCGCGCGCCCAGCGATGAACGCGCATGAGCCGGAGCTTTGCCTGGGTGCTCAACCTGGATGCTGAGCTGGAGCTCGCGCGTGGTCGTCCGGGGTACGTGGCGCAGCGCAAGCTGGTGGCGCAGCTGGCCGAGCACGGCCGAAGCTCGCGCGCCCTGCTCGGCCCGCGAGACGTGCTGGTAGGCGAGGCGCCGGCTCCCGAAGCCGGCATGATCGGTCGAGCCTGGTGCCCGACGCCGCTGGCGCTGGCCGCGCTAGCGCGCTTCGGCGTGCCAGCTGAGCCTCACCCGAGCCAAGAGGTGCTCCGGCGGGTCAACCATCGTCTATTCGCCTACGAGCTCGGCGGAGGCTTGCCGGAGCGCGCGTACATCGTCACCCGCGAGCAGCTGGCACGCAAGCTCGGGGCTTGTGAGCGCGCCTGGTTGCTCAAGCGCCCGCTCACCTTCGCCGGGCGGGGCCAGCAGCGCGTGCTCGGCCCGCTCACGGAGAAGCAGTGGAGCTGGGTCGACGCCTCGCTCGCGCGTGACGGCTTGCTCGTCGAGCCGTTCGTGCGCCCTGTGCTCGAGCTCAGCCTGCACGGCTTCGTGTGGCGAGACGGCAGCTACCGCCTGGGCCGCATCTGCGCGCAGCAGATCAGCGAACGCGGCGCCTTCCGTGGCGTGCGCCTGGTAGAGCCGGAGGAGCTGCAGCCCAGCGAGACCCGCGCGCTGACCGAGCGAGCGGACGCGGTTGCGCGCGCGCTCGGCTATGCCGGCTATTTCGGCCCGTTCGGCGTCGACGCCCACCGCTACGAGCTGGACGGTCAGGTCGCGTTCTGCGCCCTGAGCGAGATCAACGCGCGCTACACGCTGGGCTTCGTTACCGGCTTTCCGCAGCACCCGAGCGAGCTGTCGCTGGGTTGAAGCCAAAAGCTCACGGGACGCGCGTCTTCAGCTTGTCCACGGCGTGGACCGGAGCCAGGTCGCCCTTCATCAGGTGCGCGATGGCGCTGTAGACCAAGCGCTGGCTCTCCAGCATGCCGAGGCCGGCGAAGGCAGGCGACACCACCTCGATCGTGAAATGCCCGCCGCCGCCGCTGACGTCAGCCTTGGAGCTCGGGATCTTGCTCTCGATGGCTTCGCGCAGGGCGTCGACGACGTTGCCTTTGAAATCCGTAGGGTGTGAGGACATGGCTCAATAACGGGGGATGGAGGGGTCGACGGAGACGGACCAGGCGTCGATACCGCCTTTGAGGTTGTACACCTTCTTGAAGCCTTCTTGCAGCACGGACTGCGCGACGCCGCGGCTGCGCACGCCGTGATGGCAATAGAACGCGATCGGCGTGCTCTTGTCCAAGCTGCGCAGGTGCTCGACGGCCTCGTCGTTCAAGCTCCGCCCGGCGGCGATCCGCGCGATCGCCGCCTCGCTCTCGGGGCGCACGTCGAACAGCTGTAGCTCGCCGCGATCCAGCATGCCCTTGGCGTCCTGCACCGACAGCTCGATCACGGACGGCGGCTGGTTGGGGTTGTCGATCTTGAAGCCACCGCTCGGACCGTCCAAGTATCCGATGTGCACGCCCTGCGCGCGGGCGACGCTCGAGCGATTCACGTACAGCTTGAGATCGCCGAGCTGGACCTCGACCTCGCCCGGCTCGATCGGACCGAAGAACAAGTCGTGCTGAAACTGCGGGCTGACCTGCAAGTGCAGCACGTCCGTGTCCCCTTCGGCCATGGCCGCGCGGAACGCCGCCAGGGCTTCCGGGCTGGCGCTGATGCGAGGCGGCTCCAGCGGTGCCGCAGGCCGGCCCAGCAGCTGTTCCAGCTCCCCGGACTCCTTGAGGTCACGCACGATGTCGCAGCCGCCGACGAATTTGCCGTCGATGTACAGCTGCGGAATGGTCGGCCACTGCGAGTACTCCTTAATGCCGTCTCGCAGCTCGGCCGAAGCGAGCACGTCGTGCGTTTGGTACTCGGGCACGAGCTCGTCCAAGATCTGCACCACCTGCGCCGAGAACCCGCACTGCGGCGCCCGGCGTGTCCCCTTCATGAACAGGACCACGCGATCGCTCGCGAGGTAGCCGTCGATTCTCTGCCTGAGTCCGTCGCTGAGCGTCATGGGTTCCTTCTGGGAGAGGAGCCGCTGTCTTAGCGCAGAAGCGTCGCCGCCGGGAGCCCTCCTCCCGGCGCGCTATCGGCTGGCTCGGCGGGCCGCAGCGAGGCATGCTGCCTCCGTGCCGCTGGCGGATGCCACCCAGAGCGTCGCCCTGCTCGGACCCACCAATACCGGGAAAACGCACCGCGCGGTCGAGCGCATGCTCGAGCACGAAAGTGGTATGATCGGGCTTCCGCTACGGCTCCTGGCCCGTGAGGTGTACGACCGCGTCAGCGCCAGGGTCGGGGAGGACCGGGTGGCGCTGGTGACCGGTGAGGAGAAGCGCGTCCCGCGCCGACCGGACTATTGGGTATGCACCACCGAGGCCATGCCGCTCTCGCGCGACGTGGATTTCTTGGCGGTGGACGAGGTGCAGCTCGCCACGCACGACGAGCGCGGCCACGTGTTCACCGAGCGGCTGCTCCACGCGCGCGGCCGGGTGGAGACGTGGTTCATGGGCTCGTCCGCCATGCGCCCGCTGTTGGAGACGCTCGTCCCCGCCGCGCGCCACCAGGAGTACCCGCGGCTGTCGCGCCTCTCGTTCGCGGGCGCGAGCAAGCTCCAGCGCCTGCCTCCGCGCAGCGCGGTGGTGGCATTCTCCATCCCGGAGCTGTACGGCATCGCGGGCAGGTTACGCGCGCTGCGCGGCGGCGCCGCCGTCGTGCTCGGCGCGCTGTCGCCCCGCGCGCGCAACGCGCAAGTGGCGATGTTTCAGTCCGGAGAGGTGGACTACCTGGTCGCGACCGACGCCATCGGCATGGGCTTGAACCTGGACGTGGGGCACGTGGCCTTCGCTTCGCTGCGCAAATTCGATGGGCAGCACGCGCGCGGCCTGAGCGAGCCGGAGCTGTCGCAGATCGCCGGCCGCGCGGGGCGCTACCTGCGCGACGGGAGCTTCGGCACCTTGCACCCCGTGCAGCTAGCGCACGAGGTAGCCGAGCGCATCGAGCAGCACCGCTTCGAGCCCGTACGCCGCGTGCGCTACCGCAACGCGGCGCTGGATTTCTCCTCGCCCGCGGCGCTGCTCGCCTCACTGGAGGCGGCGCCGCCGCTCGCGGCGCTGGCCCCCGTGCCCTACGCCGTGGACTTGGCGTCGCTCAGGGCGCTGCTGCAAGATCCAGAGGTCGCGCGGCGCGCCCGCCGCGATGCCGAGCTGGAGCTGCTCTGGCGCGTCTGCGAGATCCCGGATTTTCGCCACATCTTGTTCGAGGTGCACGTGGAGCTGCTGCGCGAGCTGTACCTGGCGCTCAGCGAAGGGCCGCTCTCCGACGACTACCTGCGCCGGCAGACGCGCGAGCTGGGGGACCGCGCAGGCGACGTGGACGCGCTCCTCGCTCGCACGGCGCGCCTGCGCACGTGGGCCTTCGTCGCCAACCGGCCCGGCTGGGTGGCGGCGCCCGAGCACTGGCGCGAGCAGCTGATGAGCCTGGAGGACGGGCTGAGCGACGCGCTCCACGCGGGCCTCGTGGCAAGCTTCGTGGAGCGGCGCGGACGGAATCGTACCGCCGCCAAGCGGGCGCACGAACCCGCAGCGGCGGAGCCCGATCTGCCGCTCGCCGTGGACCGTCACCACCCCTTCGCGGCGCGGTCTCGCCTGCGCAGCAAGGTGCACGACGCCGCGCCCGAGCCGCCGCCGCCTTCCAGCTGGGAAGAGCTGGTCGACGCGCCGCACGAGGCTTTCACGCTCGAGGACGACGGGCGCATCCTCGCAGGAACGATGCAGCTCGCCCAGCTTGCTCGCGGCGCCGGCATCACTCAACCAGAAATCCGCCTCACCCCGCCTGAGGAGCTCCCGGCCGGCATCCGCAGCCAGCTCCAGCGTCGACTCTTGGCGTTCGCCCGCGACGTGGTGAGCCGCTTGCTCTCGCCGCTGGACGTCCTGCGCCGTTCGCAGCGAGCGCCCCTGCGCGCCGTGGCGTATCAGCTCGAGCAGAGCTTGGGCAGCGTGCGTCGGCAGGACTTGGCAAGCTCGCTGGCCGCGCTCAGCGCGGAGGACCGCGCGGCCCTCAACGAGACCGTCGTCGAGCCGGGGCGGCTCGCGGTGTTCATCCCTGCCCTGCTCAGTCAACGCGCGCTGCTGCGCCGCCGGACGCTGTTTCACGCCTACGAGCCGGGCAGCAAGCTACCGCCCGTGGGTCGAGCCACGTTCGATCAGCAGCACCTGCCCGAGCGCAGCTGGATGATCTTGGGCTACGCCGTGCTGAGCGGCCGCGCCTACCGGCTGGATTTGGCGGAGCGCGTCGCGGAGCTGCTGCTCGCCGGGGCGAGCGAGCGCGACGCCCTGGCGCCGCTCTCACTCCCCAAGCGCCAATGGGCCAGCGTGACAGCCGCTTTTCGCACCACGCTCGATCCGAAGGCGCGCTGACCTTGCGCCGGGCCTAACGAGGCTCGAAGCACAGGATTTGCTCCTGACCGCGGATCACCTGACCCCCGCGATCTTCACAGCGCTGCTCGGCCCCCTGCCGCACCACGGCCTCTTCCTGACAATCGTCATAGCGAAGCTTCGTATCCCAGCAGCGGAGCACGTCCCGCGCGACCGCGGGGAGGCTGCTAATGCTTGGAATGCCGTCGTCGGAGGCGATCACCGCCGTCGCGACGGTTAGCGCGGCGTAGGAGCAGTCCCGGATCATGTCCTTCAGCTCACGTTCGCACGCGGGGCCGCGCTTGTCGTACTCCACGACGAGCTGGCTGCTGCTGTTAGGAGCCGGCGCGGGGGCTGGCGCGGGCGGCTGCGCAGCGGGCGTGGCGGGCGGCGCGACGCACAGGTTCGGCTCCTCCGGAGCCAGCGACATGAGGCTCTCGGTGGCGATGAGGTTGCTGTGGGAATTGGCACCAATGGGCTCGGGCATGAGGTCTCCTTGCTGACCTCAGCCGTTCGACCAGTCCCCCGCCCAGTTGCCAAGAAACCGCTCAGACGACCCAAAAACGCTTGGCGAGCACGCTGCGACGCTTCAGGTCCAGCACCTCCGTCACCTTTCGCGCCTCCAGCTTCTCGAACAGCTTCTGGAAGCCGTGCTCGAGCTTGTAGCTCATCTCGTCTTCGTAGATGGGAAGCAGCGCGTAGAGGTGCACCGTCTTTTCCGGCGATAGCTGGCAGGTGCCCAAGCCTTCGCCGAAAGACAGCGGCGGGACGACGATGGCGCAGCACTGCTCGGTCCCTTCCGCGTAGGGCTCCGGCGGATCCGAATTGGGGATGGTATGCCCCAGCGCGAGCCACGTCGCGTACAGGTGAGGGAGGCGCGCGACGCCCTTCAAGAGTCGAAGCGGCCAGTACCAGCGCTCCTCGTCGGCCTCCTCACCCTCGATCACCCAGTCGGGTGGGAGCGCTATCATGAGCTCGGCGAAGGGGGGATCGTCCGCCTCGTCGGATACGCTCATGGGCAAGGCGCTCATGCCTTGCGTCACCAGCACGTGACAGCGGCGCTCCTGCGTGGCCGGAAACACGAGCACATCTAGGTGGATGGTGTCCGAAATCAGCTCGTGAAACACGCTATAGTCGCCGCCGAGCTGCGCCTGGAGGTGCTCACCCCAGCGCTCGGCCTCGTCAGCGTCGAGCTCGGCAAACACGATGAAGCTGTCGGCTTCCGACTCGTGCCTCCAGCGCACGACCTCGCGGGGCGGCGGGTTATCCGTCTTCACCAGCGACGCCAGCCAGCGCCCGCCAGGACCGAGCACGGGCTCGCTCGGCACCACGCCGCTGCCGCCACGCGCGGCGCCGCTGAGCTCGAGCAAGAAGCGTGAGACGACGTCGCCGTCGATGCCCAAGTCCGGCAAGACGACGACTTGGTGATCGTAGGCCTCCATCATGCGCGGGCTCAGCGCGGCCACGCCCACGGTCTCCACGAGCAGGTGCTTGCCCGCCGGGTAGCCCCGCGTCGTCACCCACAGCTCCAGCTCCAGCTCGCCGTGGGCTTGTCGCTGCAGGCGGTCACGCGCCTCTGCCAGTGGGAGCCACACCTCTCCGTTCGGCGCGAACCAGCCCAGCGCGCCCGTGACGTCGCAGAGCAAGTTGCCCAGCCGCGCCAGCACGCGAAGCTCCGCCGCCACGCCCCGCTCCTCCGGACACACCGGCGCGTCGTCGCTAGCACCAAAGATGTAGGACAAGTTGAGGCGGACGAACGCGACGTGGTCCGTGCGGGTGCCTTGCACCTCGGCGGCCGCTCGCGCCAGCGCCCACGGAAAGCTGGTGAGCCCAAACTGCCGCATGGCCCACGCGCCGAACAGCTCCGGATCGGTGTCCGGGCTACCCATCGAATCCGGCCACGGCCGATGGAACAGCTCGAGCGCGATGGCGCCGTTGGGCCCTGAGCCGCTCTCCACGAGCAGCATACCTTCACCCTCGGACCAGTAGCCGCCGTTGCCTTCGCGCTCTCGCCGCCGCGCGATCGGAACGCCAGCCAACGCGGCCTCGAGCTCCGACAGCGACGGCAGCCGGTCGAAGAGCACGACGCCGGTCTGCAAGAACATTCACCGCACGCTATGCGGAAACACCCGCGCGTGCCAAGCCGTCACGCGCGCGCCGTCATCCAGCGTTGCACGCGCTTCGTCTCGCTGTCAGACACCCAGCCAGCCGAAAGAAACGCGCGACGCCACCCGCGGGACGTCGCACGCGAGATTTCCGAAGCCGCTTCCCGTTCTAGTGTGCTAGCGCGCCAGCCGACCTTGCTCGTCCAGCTTGCTGGCGAGCGGCTGCAGGTAGCGCTCGGCCGCTGCCTTGCCGCGGCGCGCGACTCGCTGCACGCGTTCATCCTCGCTGGTCGCGAGGATCTCCGCGCCGGAGGCGACCGGAGCCGCGCGCGCGCCGAGCGGCGTGGACGGCATGCCAAGCCGCTCGTACGCTGCCAGCACCGCGCTCGCCACTCCGGGGAACAGCGAGTACGCGCGGGATTGTAGCCAAGCCGAGGGCGAGACCATCACCTCGGCGTCGCCGTAGCGCGCGGCCTCCACGATCGCCCGCGCGGCGCGCTCCGGATCGATCGACACGAACGGCGAGCTCAGCGCCGTCACGAACCACGCCAGCTCCTCTTCCACGCGACCTTTGTAGCCCGCGTTCATCCACGCTCCGTTACGCAGCGGAGGCGGCATCACGTTACTGACCCGGATGCCGTATTTCCTCAGCTCCGTCGCGCACACCGCGGAGAAGCCCGTCGCCGCGAACTTGCCGACGACGTAACTGGCGTTGTGCGGGATCGGCACCTTGCCGGCGACGGACGTGACGTTCACGATGCGGCCATGGCCTTGCGCACGCAGGTGCGGCAGCACCGCCATGGTCGGGCAATAGGTGGCGAGGAAGATGCCACGGAAGGCCTGCTCGAAATCCTTCACCGTAAGCGCTTCGAGCGGCCCTACTGCGATCTCCACCGCGCAGTTTACCAGCACGTCAATGCCGCCCAGCACACTGCGCGTCTCTTCCACCAACCACTCCACCGCGGCCTCGTCGGTCACATCGGCGCGAAACGCTACGACCCTTGCTGCCTCGGTACTGAGCTCGCTCGCGCGCGCGTGGGCAACCTCAAGCAGGGCGGAGCGAGCGCGCTCCAGCTCCGCGCTGTCTCGCGCGCAAATCGCCACCTCCGCACCTTCCAGCAAGAAGCGACGAGCGGCCGCAAAGCCCAGCCCTCGCGAGCCACCTGTGATGAGCACGCGCGCCCCACGCAAGTCCATGCGCCGGCGCCGACGACTCAACATCCAGGACAGCGCGAGGCCAGCCGCGACCGTAGCGGCACCGCCCAACCAGCCATCATAGGCTTTCGATCTCATTTCCTCTCCCCGTGCAGGAACCGTGCGAGCGGCCTGTCCCAGCGGGATTTCAGTCAGCGTGTTCGGTGCGTCCCCCGTGCGCTCGTTTGAGCTCGGCCAGATCCAGCTTCTTCATCTGCAGAATGGCTCGCATCACCCGGCTGGCCTTTTGCACGTCAGGATCGCTGAGCAGCTCCGGCAAGATGGCCGGGACAATCTGCCAGGAGACGCCGAACTGATCCTTGAGCCAGCCGCACTGCTGCGCGCTCACGTCGCCGCCCTCCGCCAGCCGGCTCCAGTAGCGGTCAATCTCCGCTTGGTTTTCGCACATGACCTGGAGCGAGACGGCTTCGTTGAACTTGAAATGTGGGCCGCCGTTGAGCGCGGTCAGCGACACACCGGCGAGCTCGAACTCCACCGTCATCACGCTCCCCGGCTCGCGCCCGTGGATGGTCTGACCTTCGCCGGTGTAGTGACTGACGCGCGTCACGCGCGAATCCTTCTCGAAGATCGCGACGTAGAAGTTGACGGCCTGCTCCGCCTGCTCGTCGAACCACAAGCAGGGCACGATCTTTTGCACTCGAGCCATACCGCAACGTCAGCAAGGGACGGGCCAACCCACACGGCGAGCTGCTCAAGTGGGGCGTACGGCCCTGGCGAACTCATCCGCCGGCAGCGTGTTCAGCACCTCGTTCCGCGTCAGCCCACCGCGGCGAGCCATCGTGACCCCATAGCGCAGCGCCGCGAAGCCACGCGTGGAGTGCGCGTCGACCGAGATGACGAAGGGAATACCGCGCTCCCGCGCCGCCGGGATCCACCGCGGTGGAAGATCCAGCCGGTGCGGATCGGCGTTCAGCTCGATCGCCCCGCGCGAGCTCGCCAGCACGTCGAACAGCTCCGGCACGTCGCAGTCGATGGCGTCGCGGTGGCGGAGCATACGCCCGAGCGCGTGTCCCCACACCTTGAACAGCGGCAGCGAGAGCGCGCGCCGCAGCCGCGCGGTCATGGTCGAGCGATCTTGCTTGTGACGGGCGTGAATGCTGGCGATCACCACGTCCAGCTGCTCCAAGATGGCGTCGGGATAGTCCAGGCTACCGTCGCTCAGGATGTCGGACTCGGTGCCGCGCAGGATGCGAATCGGCACCTGCTCCTGCGCCCGAGCGATCTCATCCCACTGCCGCTTGAGCGCGTCGATCGACGCACCGCCGGCGTAGTGCGCGCTGGGCGAATGATCCGTGATCGTGATGTAGCGCATCCCGAGCTCGTGCGCGGCGCGCGCCATCTCCAGCACGCTGTTCCTTCCATCGGAGTAGCTGGTGTGGCAGTGCACGAGCCCCACCACGTCCCCCAGCTGAATCAAGTCGGCGAACGCACACGGCGTCAGCTCCAGCCGCTCACCGCGCAGCTCCGGCGGCGCAACCGGCAGCTCGAGCGCACCGTACAGCTCAGCCTCGCTCCGAAATTCGCGGCTCTCCAGCCTGACGCCACGCTGCGCCGCGCGCTCGGCCAGAGCAGCGACGTGCTGCTCGCTGCCGCTCGTCCGCACCAGCTCGTTGCCCAAGCGCTCGGTGGTGGCGACGTGAAGCCGTAGCACCACGCCATCGGCGAGAAAAACCTTGCTCGCCTTCCGCTCGATGCGGAGCACCACCCGCAGACGGCTCAGGCGTTCACACGCGCGCGGCTCGTCCGTGACCAGGAGATCGAGCCCGTCCAGCAGCTCTTCGCCGCGTCGAGCTGGCCCCACCACGTACGAGGCCAGCTCGGCGTGCGCCAGCTCTGCCTGCAATCGCTCGAGGAGCACCAGGCCTTCCGAGAGCAAGAGCGGCTCCGGCTCCGTCGCCTTCGGACGAAGCGCCGCCTCGCTCGCAGCCAGGAGCTTGGCCTCCGTCTTTGCGCCAAAGCCCGGCAGCCCACGCACCAGGCCGGCCGTGCAGGCGTCTCGCAGCTGCTCCACGGACGCCACCTGCAGCGCCGCCGAGATCGCCTGAATCCGCCGCGCCGTCATGCCCGCCACGCGCACCAGCTCGGCTGCTCCCGGCGGATGCTGCGCTCGCAGCTGCTCGAGCCGCGCCGAGCTACCCGTGTTCCACAGCTCTTGAATCTGCTTGGACAGCGCGGGCCCAATGCCTTGAAGCTCGCGCAAGCTGTCTTCCTCCACGCGCTCCGCGAGCTCTTCACCGAGCGTGCTCACGACTTGTGCGGCGCGCTCATAGGCCTCCACTTTGAAGCGAGGCTCACCGCTCAAGCCGAGCAGGGACGCCATGTCCTCGAGCGAGCGAGCAACTTCTTTGGAGCTTGGCATAGCGATTGCCTGGCTTCGGGCATGGCCACGACCGGCCGCCCCATTGTAGCTAGCTCGAGCGATACGCGCCGTTCCAGCGCACCTCCGCCCCACATGGCGAGCGGCGTGAAGATCGTGGCAGGCGTGGCTATTGGGGCGATCGTGCTGGTCGCAGCCCTCGCCTGGGCGTTCATCGCGCTGCTATGAAGCCAGCGGCAGGCAGGCGCGCTAAAGTCACGTGTGTCCTTGCCTGCGCAGCTCGGCTTGTTCGGCTCTACCGACGCTCCGTCGCTCGCGCCGCGCTTCGAGCGGGTCGTACGGCGCGAGCTCGAGCCTGGCGCTTGGGTGGAGCACCTGTCCGGGTTTCTGGAAGGTCAGGCGACCGTCTTCGAGCAGCTGCGCGGCGGCCTGCGCTGGCGGGAGGAGCAGCGCGTGATGTACGACAAGACGGTGCTGGTGCCGCGGCTCTACGCCACCCTGCCAGAGGACGGCGCGCTTCCGCCGATCCTGGAGCGAGCCAGGCGCCTGTTGGAGGAGCGCTACGGCGAGGCCTTGCCGCGAGTCAGCGTCGGCTACTACCGCGACGGTCGCGACAGCGTCGCTTGGCACGGCGACTACGTCGCGCGCAGGATGGAGAGCGCGCTGGTCGCGACGATCTCCTTAGGCGCGCCGCGCCCGTTCGTTTTGCGCTCCAGGTCGTCCCGGCACAAGCTCCGCTGGTCGCTAGGCTTCGGCGATTTATTCGTGATGGGCGGCAGCTGCCAACGCACCTGGGAGCACGCAGTGCCCAAGCAGAAGCACGCCGCGCCGAGGATCTCCGTGATGTTTCGCGGCAACTGGGGGTAGCAAAAACACGAACGCCCCGCAGCCAGAGCCGCGAGGCGTTCGTTCAACGAGCGTGAGGGCCTACTTGCGAGCGGCGGCTTCCTTGGCCTGCTGCTCCTTGTACTTCTTCACCATCTCGTCCTGCTCCTGCTTGGGGACCGGAGCGTACTTGGCAAACTCCATCGTGTACTGGCCCTTGCCCTGCGTGGCGGAGCGCAGGTCCGTCGAGTAGCCGAACATGCTGTTCAGCGGCACCTCGGCCGTGACGGTCACGTTGTCATCGCTCTTGGTCTCGAGGATGACGCCGCGGCGCTGGTTCACCTGGCCGACGACGGCGCCCTGGAACTCCACCGGCGCCTCGATCTCGACCTTCATGATCGGCTCGAGGATGGTCGGCTTGGCGCCGCTGTACGCCTCGCGGAAGCCCATCAAGGCGGCCGTCTTGAACGCCATTTCGGACGAGTCCACCGCGTGCGAAGCGCCGTCGTTCAGCACGCAGCGGACGCCCACGACCGGGAAGCCGATCAGGGTGCCCTTCTTGATGCCCTCGCGGAAGCCCTTGTCGCACGCCGGGATGAACTCGCGCGGGATCACGCCGCCGACGATCTCGTCGACGAACTCGTAGGTCTCCACCGCGTCAGCGGGCAGCGGCTCGATGTAGCCGCCGATCTTGGCGTACTGACCGGAGCCGCCGGTCTGCTTCTTGTGCGTGTAGGCGATCTCCGAGCGCTGCGAGATGGTCTCGCGGTAGGCCACCTGCGGCTTACCGGCGATCACGTCGCAGTTGTACTCGCGGCGCATGCGCTCCATGTAGATGTCGAGGTGGAGCTCACCCATGCCGGAGATGATCGTCTCCTGGCTCTCCTCGTCCTGGTGCACGCGGAAGGTCGGATCTTCCTTGGTGAAGCGGTTGAGCGCCTTGGAGAAGTTCGCCTCAGCGTTGCGATCCTTGGGCCTTACCGCCAGCGAGATCACCGCGGCCGGCACGTGCATCGACGTCATCGTGACGGCGACCTTGCCGTCCGTGAACGTCTCGCCCGAGCTGGCTTCCACGCCGTAGAAGGCGACGATGTCGCCGGCCTCGGCCGTCTGGATCTCCTCGCGATCGTCCGAGTGCATGCGGAACATGCGCGGCACGCGCACCTTCCGGCGCTCGTTGGAGATGTTGTAGATGGTGTCGCCCGTCGTGACGCTGCCCTGGTAGACGCGGAAGTACGTGAGCTGCCCGTACTTGTCCTGCTGCAGCTTGAACGCCAGACCGATGAACGGCTTGGTCGAGTCGCTCGGGATCACGAGCTTGGCTTCGTTGTTGTCCTGGTCGTGGCCCTCGTTGACGACCTCGGGCGGAGACGGCAGGTAGTTCAGCACGCCGTCGAGCAAGAGCTGCACGCCCTTGTTCTTGAAGGCGGAGCCGCACATCACCGGCGTCATCTTGAGCGCCAGCGTGGCGCGGCGCACCGCGGCGCGCAGCTCGTCGTCGCTGATCGGCTCTTCCGCCAGGAACTTCTCGCCCAGCTGGTCGTCCACGTCCGCGACCTTCTCGATGATCTCGGCGCGGCGCGCCTTCACGAGCTCCGCCAGCTCCGCGGGCGGATCCTTCTCGGTGATCTTCTCGCCGTCGGCGCCTTCGAAGTAGTAGGCCTTGCCGTTGATGGCGTCGATCACGCCCTCGAACTTGTCCTCGGCGCCGATCGGCACCTGCAGCTTGACCGGGTGGTGGCCGAGCTTTTCCTTCAGCATGTCCGCGACGCGGTCGTAGTTCGCGCCCGGGTTGTCCATCTTGTTGACGAACGCGATGCGCGGCACGTGGTAGCGCTTCATCTGGCGGTCGACCGTGATCGACTGCGACTGCACGCCCTTGCCGGAGTCCAGCACCAGGATGGCGCCATCCAGCACGCGGAGCGCGCGCTCCACCTCGATGGTGAAGTCCACGTGTCCCGGCGTGTCGATGATGTTGATGTTGTAG
>JAEYOT010000446.1 GCA_023411445.1 Pseudomonadota bacterium | reverse complement strand
CCAGTAGGTAGGTGACGACCGCGCTCCAAGCGCGGACCACGTAGGTCGGGTCCTTCTCCAGCTTCTCCTCGGCCGCGAGCTCGACGCCGTTGTAGGGATTGACGCGCGCGCGGCACGCCCACGTGAGGCTCTCGCTCTCGGCCTTCTCGGCCACCGCGGCGCTGCCCTCGCGCCACGTCGCCAGAAACAGCTGGTAGGTGCGCTCCAGCTCGGGGTCGTCGGTGGCGAGCGTCTCGCCCAGCACACGCTGGTGGAGGTACTGCAAGTTTTGTCGGATCGCTGCCTCGGCTTCGGCGCTGGGCGCTCCCGCCTCGTCCTCCGGCACGTCCAGCGGCCCGACGTACGGGAACAGCAGCCGCTCGTTGGTGGGCCGCGAAAAATCCCACGCCGTCGACGCGCAAGCTACTTCGTTGGCCATGCGCCACTGCACGTTGGCCATCACGCCGTTGGGCGTGCGCAGTCGATTCGTCACCGTGTCCGAGTCGATCCCGCCGTAGAGGATCTCGTAATCAGAGAGTAGCCAGTCGGCCTTGTCGTAGCCGCGGGCCCACGGGAAGCCGACGACCGCGGTGATCTTACGGGCCAGCACCTCCGGCGAGGCGAGCAAGCCTGTCCCCAGCGCGGAGAGCTCCACGGCGCGCTCGTCGGAGAGTGGGCCGGTCGCGTTGCGCGCGCGGTAGTAAGGGCTCAGCAGCACCTCGCGGAACACGACCTTCAAGTCGTAGGTGCCCTCCGGCCCCACGAAAGCCTCGCCCGTCGCGCGGAAGAACTGGTCCTGCGCCTCCCAGGCGCGAAGCTGACTGGCAAAATCCGCGGCGTCAGGATCGGCGGGGTACGGCAGCGGCTTCTGCCCGGTCAAGGCGGTGAACACCCGCTGCACCGTCGCGCGCACGAAGCGCGGATCGCGCGCGATGCGCTCGCCCAGCCAGCTCAGCGCGTACGGGTACTGATCGAGCGTCATCTCCTCGTTGCCGTAGCCGGGCGGGAACATCTCCGTGTGCCACTCACGCGCGGGCCGGTAGCGCTCCTGATCGTAGTCGTCGAACTTCTGGAAAGCGCCTGCCACCGGATCGATGATCTTGTGACAAGCGTTGCAGCTGGGATCTTCACGCGTGGGGTTGGCGAAGCGAGCCGATGCCACCGGGTCCAGCGGGCGATCGCCGATCGACAAGATGTCCGTCGCGAGGAACATCTCGAATACCATGCGCGCGCGGTGCCGATTGCGGTTGGTCGGCGTCGTGCCGAAGCGATTCAAGAACATGGGCGAGGTCAGCACGCCCGCCGCCGGGTAGTCGCGAACGGCCCCGTTCTCGTCAAAGTAGCGAATGCCCGCCTCGACCCATTCGCGCTCGTCCGTCGGGTCGTTGAAGTCAGCGTCGGCGTTGTACATCCGCGCGGAGTACGGGTTCATCACCGTGTAGGGGGCGGTCAAAATCTCGGTAAAAGGCCGGTTGTTTCGCACCACGTGCGCGATCAGCTCGAGCGGCTCACGCGCCACCGCGCGGTTGATCATCGCCCGCTCCTCCTCCGAGATCTGGTTGTACGTGTCGTCCACCGCCTCGGGGAACATCTGCTCGTTGAGCAGGTTGATCGCGTAGCCGTTGTAGCCCAGGTAGCGATCGGTCAGGAGCTGGTCGTTGTAGATCTCCTTCACGCGCGCGTAGAATGGCTCTTGCTCGAGCAGCCCGGCGAGCGCCGCCGGCAGGCCCGCCTCACCCTCCGCGGCGAGTGACTCCAGCTGCTCCGGCGCGGGCAGCTGGCCCAGCAAGTCCAGGCTCGCCTTGCGCAAGGTGGCCGGCGCGTCCAGCAGCACCACGTCCTCGTAGGTCAGGGCCTTGCTGTCGACCTTACAGTCCTCCCCGGACTTCACGCGGCGCACGAACTCTTCGAGCGCGCGGTACTCGCTGCTGTCCTGGCTGAGCACGGCAGCGCCGCCGTGGTTCATCTCTCCGAGGGGCTTACGCAGCAGCACCGACACGTCGTCGAACTCGGTGCGCGCCAAGCCGGACAAGATCTCGAGGTTGGCGTCCATGAAACCGGGATAGCCGGTCGGCAGCAAGATCAGGTCCGCGTGCTTCTGCGCGGCGAGCCCGTCCGATGAGTGGCATTTGACGCACACCTTGCTCAGCACCGGGATCCACACCTTCTCCGCGAAATACTGCTGACTGGAGAGGCACTCTGCGCTGCTGTCCGTCGGCGCGTCCGCGTCGGCTTCGTCGTCGCCGCCAGCGCACGCAGCGCTCGTCATCGCCAAGAGCGCCACCAGGGCGACCCGAAATCCCGCGGGTGCTTGTCGCATGTGCATGACCTCACTGGGCCGAGACAACGAGGCAGGAGCAATCACCCCTGCGACTGCGCGCCTGACTCGACCAGAGTATCGAGGGCCCGCAGTCGCGTCAAAGCTCAACGCACAGGCGCGCTACTTGAGTGGGAGAGGCTGCTACAAGAGGCGCGTTTCGACTGCATCCAGCCACGGCGATCGACATTTCGCGCGTGCGGAGCCTAAGCTCGTAAACATGATTTTGCGGGCGTTGAGCCGGCAGCAGCAAGCTGTGACGTGCCTTTTGGTGCTCACCCTAGGGTCTTGTGACCCGAACCGCTCGCGTTCCGCACCTTCGCCTACTCCAGCGCGTGATGTCGCTAGTGGCGTGACGCCCAGCGCGAGCCCGACGCCGCCGGCGGAACCGCCACGCCCCCGCGAGCTCCCTTCGGCTGCTCCGGCGCCGCCGCCTCAGACAGCAGAGAGCGAGCGCGACGATCGACCGTCGACTCACAGTCGCTTCTTGCTGGATGGCTTGAACGATGTCGGGCCGGCGGCGCCGGCGAGCGCTTTCGCGCGCGGAGTGGTGCTG
>JAEYOT010000266.1 GCA_023411445.1 Pseudomonadota bacterium | reverse complement strand
CTGTCGAGCTGCTGCTCGGCTCGCTGTCCCACCCGCGCGCGGACGTGCGCGCCGCCAGCATCGCCGGGCTGCGCGACCACCGCGCTGCGCGCGCGGAGGCCCCACTCGTAGCGTGCCTGAACGACGCCTCCGCCGACGTGCGCGCTCAAGCCGTGATCGCGCTGGGGCACCTGCGTGCGGAGTCCAGCATCGCCGCGCTCCGGGGCAGGCTGCGCGACGAGGACCCAGCCGTCCGGCGCCTGGCCATCGGCGCGCTCTCCTACGCGCGCACTCAAGAGGTGCGCGAGGCGCTGCTCCACCTGCTTCGAGATCCGGACTGGCGCGTCCGCGCAGACGCCGTGAGAGAGCTTGCGCGTCACGGCAGTGCGAGCTCGGGCGCAGAGCTTGTGCGGCTGCTGACCGATGACGAGTGGCCGGTGCGCAAGGAGGCGGCGCTGGCGCTGGCCGAATTGAACGCAACGACTCGAGCGCCCGAGCTGCTCGCGCTTCTCGACGACGCGGTCGCCGACGTGCGCCGTGCCGCGCTCCACGCGCTCGACGAGCTGCAGGCTTCGTTCGCACAGCAGCGCATCGAAGCGCTCCTCGGCGATCCCGACAGCGAGGTCGTCAAGGCCGCGCGCCGCGCGCTCGTGACGTTCGCCGCCGGTCAGCGCACCGCACATTGATCTCACGCTGAGTCACTCAGCGCATAACCACGAGAGCAGCCATTCATGCGTCTTCATGCGTCCATTTGCGCCCTTGCTCTGCTCACCGCCCAAGCTCGGGCACAGCCCGCTGTGGAGCCCGCGACGACCGCACAGCCCGCGCCAGCGGAGGCAGACTCCGCTCCGCTCGCGGCGAGTCCACCCGCTCGGCTGGTTGTGGGGCAAGTCGGGTTCTTCCAACCAGCCGCGCAGCTGCAGTTCTGGGCTTACGGCCAGACGACGGAGGTGGACGGCGAGCAGGATCTCACAGCCGGCTTTCGTCTGAGGCGCGCCGAGCTGCGCGTCAAAGGCGAAATCGTGCCCCAGCTGTTCGCCTACAACGTGATGATCGATCCCTCACGCGCGCTGGAGCTGGACCAGCGACGGCTGCCGGTCCACGCGACAGATCCAGCCGATCCCAGCCCCGGCAGCGTCAGCGTGGCCCAGCCGTCGGGGCCCGTCACGATCCTGCAAGACGTGATCTTGACGTTCATCTCACACTACGCGGACGTATCGTTCGGTCAGTTCAAGCTGCCGCTCGGCTACGAGGCGTACAACAGCACCGCCAAGCTCGTGTTGCCGGAGTTCGCGCTGATCACGCGCCACTACAGCGCGCGCCGCGATATCGGCATCAAAGTCGAGAAGAAGCTGGGAGATCACTTCTACTACCGAGCAGACCTGCTCAACGGCTCCGGTCAGAACCGCTTGGACGGGGACGACCAGAAGGACGGCGCGCTCCGCTTCGAGGCCTACCCGTTCGCGGGGCTCACGCTCGGCGTGGCGGGCTACATCGGGCTCAATCAGCGCAACTCTTCGGCGACCAAGGATCGCGTCGAAGCCGACCTGAAGCTCGACTACCAGCAGGTGCTGCTGCAGGCGGAGTACATCCACGGCTGGGACGGAGCCACGGGCGATAGCGATCCCGAGCGGCTCGAGGGCCACGGGTTCTACGCAGCAGCCGGCTACACCTTCGCCGGCAAGGTGCAGCCGGTCGCGCGCGTCGGCTACCTCGACCCGCACGTCGGCCGTGAGGTGGCCACGCCGACGCTGGCCAGCGATCGCGTCTGGGCCTACGAGCTGGGGGCCAACTACTTCGTCCAGGGCCACGACCTGGAGCTCCAGTTGGCGGGCGGAGTGTTCGACTACGAGCACCTGAGGTCCGTGCAGCACGGCATCTTCGAGGTGCAGGTCAACTTCTAAGCCCCCCTCAAAACGGCGCCGGAGCCTCCGGCAACGCGCCCGGACCAAGCTGAGGCAGCTCGGCCGGCTCTGGCTCCGGAGCAGGCGCCGCGGCGTTGGCGCTGGCGGTCTCGCCATCGAGCAGGCCTTCGGCTGCGCCTTCTGGCGCCTCTACCGCGGCGGGCTGACTGATCTCGGTCGGCTCCGTCCCCTCGAGGTACTCCTCCTCGATGCCCTCACCATGGGCTGGATCTGCCAGCAAGCCGGAGATGGGATCGATGCGCACCGTGATCAGCTTGGGCGGTCGCGGGAAATCCACCGCGGGCCGGCCGGAGCTGGCCACCTTCATGAACGCGCTCCACACCGGTAGCGCCGTGACGGCGCCGGCCTCACCGTAGCCGAGCGGGATGGCCTCGTCGTAGCCGACCCAAACGCCTGCCACGAGATCCGTGGAGTAACCGACGAACCACGCATCCTTGGCCTGGTTGGTGGTGCCAGTCTTGCCGGCCAGCGGCCGCCCGAGCCCGCTCGCGCTCTTGGCCGTGCCTTCCTTGACCACGCTGGTGAGCGCGCTCGTCACCAGGTACGCCTCCTCGGCTGGCAGCACCTGCCGGCGCGGTGGCTGCGGCGGGAGCGGCAGCTCCTTGCCGTCCGCGCTCGTGATGCGCTTGATCAATACGGGCGGCGCGTACTCACCGCCCGCGGCAAACGTCGCGATCGCCGCGGTCATCTCCAGCGGGGTCACCTCGTAAGCGCCCAGCGCCAGGGAAGGCGTCGGCTTGAGCGGTGACTCGATGCCCAAGGCCTTGGCAAACTGGACCACGTTCGCGCCTCCGACCTCCTCGAGCACCTTCTGGGCGGCTGCGTTGTCGCTGATGGCCACGGCCGTGCGCACGCGCAGCGTGTACTCGGTCGCGTCGGGCGCCACGCCGGGCGGCGGCTTCTTCTTCAAGTCCTTACCGGTGCGGTGGAGCTTGAGCACGCTGCCGAGCGTGAGCCGGCGCGAGTGCAACGCGTAGCCGTACACGACCGGCTTGAAAGCGGAGCCAGGTTGGCGCCGCGACTGCGTCGAGCGATCCAGACCGCCCGCCACGCCCTCGTAGCCGCCGATCAGCGCGCGCACCTCGCGCGAGCGCGGGTCCATCGCGACCAGCGCCGCCTCCGGCCCCAGCTCCAGCTTGAGCTCCGCCTTGGCGCTGGGGGAATCCGCGAGCGAGATCACGCGGACGCGCAGCGCCGCCCCTTCGCGCGTGAACTCGCTCGGGCGCAGGCGCTTCGGGTTGTAGCGCTCTTCGTGGCGCAGATCGACCCGACCGAGCGCCACGCCGACCCGCACGTCGATGGTGCCGGCGTTGTCGTCCAGAGCCGCGACCTTGCCGACGTAGACTTTGTTCTGGCGCGGCGCGCCGTCGAACGTGGGCCCCCACAGCTTGCGCTCCTCCTGCAGGTACGGCGCCGTCAGCTTCTGGCGCGTGAGGTACTGATCGAGCGCGTCACGCGTCGCCTTGCGCGCCGCGGCCTGGAGCGCTGGATCGATCGTGGTCTCCACCACGAAGCCGCCGCGCGCTGCGTCTTCGCCGGCTACCTTCGCGAGCACGCGCTTGACGTGCTCAACCACCTCCGGCGCCAGCTCGGACTCACCGTCGCTCACCGGCGCGAGACGAAGCGGGCGCTCTTCCGCTTCTTTGAACACCTGCTCGGTGACGAAGCCCTTCTCGAGCATTTGGCGGAGCACGTAGTGCCGGCGCTGCATGGAGAGGGTCACGTCCCGCCGCGGCGAGTAGCGCTCGGGCGAGGCGACCAGGCCCGAGAGCGTCGCCGCCTCGGCGAGGTCGAGCTCGCGCACCTTCTTGCCGAAGTAGTAGCGGGCCGCCTCCTCCACGCCGTAGCGACCGTGGCCGAGATAGATCTGATTCAAGTAAAGTGATAAGATCTCGTCTTTGGACAGCTCGTGCTCGAGCCGCCGCGCCAAGATGGTCTCTTTGATCTTCCGCTCGTAGGTGCGCTCCGGCACCAAGAGCACGTTCTTCACCACTTGCTGCGTGATCGTGCTCGCGCCTTGCCGTGAACGCCCCGAGCGCAGGTTGACCGCCAGCGCGCGCAGCATACCGAGGTAGTCCAGCCCCTCGTGCTGGTAGAAAGCTGCGTCCTCCGCGGCCAAGAACGCGAGCTTGACGTGGTTCGGGATGTCGTTGAACTTGACGACGGTGCGCCGCTCCGTAAACAGGCTGGCCAGCACCGTGCCCTCGCGCGACAGCACGCGCGTGACCTGCGGCGGCTCGTAGCCCTTCCGCACCTTATCCAGCGTCGGCAGCTTGGCCTCGTAGTGACGGATGACGAGGAAGACGCTGGCCGCGCCGACCACCAGCGTGGCCAGCAGCACCCAGCCGGCGATCTTGAGAGCCTGGAGCAGGCGCGCGCGGGTCACGGCGCACCTACGGCGAGAGCGCCTTCATCACCACCACGGCGATGAGCACCCCGGCGAGCAGACAAGCCGCGGCCACGATCACGAGTAGCCGCGCGCTGGGTCCGCTCCTCGCCGGAGCTGTGGGAACGGGGGCTGGCTTGAGCTCGGCGCTCGGGCTCGGCGTCATTGGGCCGACCGGCGGGAGCGCCTGCGCCGCAGCGCCGCCGAACGGCCTGAGCGCCTCGCCGAACTCGCCCGCCGTTTGGTAGCGATTGTCCGGCTGCTTCTGCAGCGCTTTGGCCAAGACCTCGTCCAGGCCCTTGGGAAACTTGCGCTCCGGCACGCGCTCGCTCAGCGGGATGATCGGATCCGTGACGTGCTTTTGGATGTACTCCATGGGAGTACGGGCTGAAAACGGCAGCTTGCCCGTGAGCACCTCGTACAGGATGACCGCGAGCGAGTAGATGTCACTGCGAGCGTCGAGCGTCTTGCCCTGCGCTTGCTCTGGGGACATGAACTCCGGAGTGCCGAAGACCATTCCCTCCTGCGTCAAGATCACGGAGCCCGGCTGCATCTGCCGCTCGGTCACCTTGGCCAGGCCGAAGTCCAGCACCTTGGGGTAGTCCGAAATGCCGCCCTGCTTGGAGAGGAAGATGTTCTCCGGCTTCAGGTCGCGGTGCACGATGCCCAGCTCGTGCGCCTCCTGCAGCGCGCCGCAGACCTGAATCAGGATCGGGATGGCGCGCTCGACCGGCATCGGGCCCTCCTTCCTGACCGTCTGGTTCAGGTTGCGCCCCTCGAGCATCTCCATGACGATGTAGAGCGAGCCGTCGTCCTCCAGCTCGCCGTACATGAACACCTTCACCGTGTTCGGGTGCGTGAGCTGACTCATGGCGCGAGCCTCGCGCCGGAAGCGCGACGTCAAGTCCTTGCGCCCAGCTAGCTTCGGATGGAGGATCTTGATCGCCACCATCCGGTTCATCGCCGGTTGCTCCGCCTTGTAGACGGACCCCATGCCACCCGTCCCGATCTTCTCCAGGACCCGGAACTGGCCGCCCAACAGCTCGCGGCCGATGAAGGGGTCTTTGGGGCGCATTGGGCATCAGCCATACCAAAAGTCATGCCCGGAAGCGATTTGAACCCGATGGCCGACGCTCCGGGGTCGCCCGGGCACCAGCAGAGCAGCCTGCTTTTGCGTGCCGGCTTCCGCCACGCGTTCTTCACGCGGCGGGGCGGAGCCTCCGCCGGGCCGTATCGTAGCCTCAGCTTCTCCACGGCCGTGGGGGACGAGCCGGCGAGCGTGGACGAGAACCTCCGGCGGGCGGGCGTGCTCTTGGGCGTGGACCCTGGCCGCATCCTGTACCTATCGCAGGTGCACGGGACGGTCGCGCGCTTCTACCGGGAGCCGGTTCTGCGCGAGCAAACGATAACCCTCGAGGGTGATGCAATCGGCGGCAGCGAGCCGGAGAGCGGCTACGGCGTGCGCTCGGCCGATTGTGTGCCGGTGCTGCTGGCGGCTCCGCGTAGCGGCGCCGTCATGGCGGTGCACGCGGGCTGGCGTGGCGTGGCGAGCGGCGCGGTGGCAGCTGCCGTGCGCTGCTTGCGCGAGCAGACGGGCGACAGCGGACCGCTGCTCGCCGCGATCGGGCCGCACATCTCGGCGCGCGCCTTCGAGGTCTCGGAAGAGGTCGCCGCGCTGTTGGTGGCGGCCTGCCCCGAGCGCGAGGGCGACGTCGTATCATGGCCCACGGGCGGGAAGCCGCACGTGGATCTGCGCCTGATCGTCAGTCGTCAGCTGCTCTCCCTCGGGCTCGAGGAAGACTCCATCGACCAGGTGCTGGGCTGCACCTACTCCGAGCCCGAGCTGTATTTCTCGTTTCGTCGCGATGGCAAGCAGAGCGGGCGCCACCTCTCCGTCATCGTGCCGCGAGCGCGCCCAATGGACGCCGGCTGAGCATTCCGGCGTGGCGGTAAGCCCGCCGCGCTGGGGCCGCACTTATCGATGCGCGGAGGATGTGTCGTCGCGCCGTCTTGCCGCTCGCCCTGTTTCGGCGGATGCTGAAGCTGTTTTTTCAACATGGCCTTCGCGGTTGTCTGCAAGAGCTGTCAGGCTCGATTTCTTCTCAACGACGACCTGCTGCGCCGCAAGGTCGCAGGGCGCGTCGTCACCGTGCGCTGCCGTCAGTGTCACGCGACCATCGAGGTCGACGCTTCCGACGTCGATCCGAAGAAGCTAGCGGAGGTCGGGCG
>JAEYOT010000240.1 GCA_023411445.1 Pseudomonadota bacterium | reverse complement strand
ACCAGCACCTCCGTGGAGCTGGCCAAGGGCTCGGCTTCGATCACCCTGCCGCGCGTGACCTTCACGCCTTCGACGCCTAGGTGCGAACCCTTGTAGATGTGCTGCGAGAGTGTGGCAGCTCTGGCCTTGGACATATCGTGGATCGCCACTACGTCCAGCAGGCCGTCGCTCGGATCCGCGTCGGGGGCGATCATCATGCCGCCGCCGAAGTAGCGGCCGTTCGCGAGCGCCACGTTGAAGATCGGTGCCTCCAGCCAGACTGCGCCGTCCACCTTCACGCGCACGGGCGCGTTCCGGTAGACGAGCATGGCGCGCAGCGTGCCCATGAAGAACGCCGCTTTGCCGCCCATCCATTTGGGGCTCGCGTTGACGATGCGATCAGTCAGTCCTCCGATGCCGAAGCTTGCGATGTTGATGAACGCACGGCGCACGCGCTCGCCGCTCGGCGCCATGACCTCGAGCAAGCCCAAGTCGATCGTGCGCGGCGCGGCGGACAGGATGCGCTCGGCGGCTTCCTCCACGGAGTCCCTGATGCCGAAGGTGCGACGGAAGTCCCCGCCCGTACCGGATGGGATCAGCGAAAGGTCTGGGCCCGAAGCGACCGTGCCATCCGGCTCGAGGTAGCCTTGGACGGCTTCGTTGAGCGTGCCGTCCCCGCCCACCAGCACCACACAGCTGACGCCGTCGCGTCGAGCCTCACGAACGAGGCGAGCCGCATCACCCGGACCTTCGGTGTGGGCCACCTCGGGTGCAACCCCGCGAGCGCTGAGCGCGCTGACAATGGCGGATTTCTTTCGGATGGCGCCGCCGCTGCCGGCGGTGGGATTGAGGATGACGCGCAGCTGCACGGCGCGGAATCTACCCTGGGTTACCCCTCCATCGTATCCCGGCCATTGGGCCGAGCGGTGAGCCGATTTGCGGCCGGCCCTTGCTGGCGGAATTAACGGAAGTTATCGTCTCTCCCGGGCTATTTCCGTTTGCCTTTCCTTGGTCGTGGGCACCGGAGCGCCGACTCTTACGTTTGTACGATAGGAACGCTAAATCAGATGGCGACTGAGGACGCACGCAAGCTCTTTGTCGCGGGCTTGCCCGAGTCGATCACGGAGGACGCTCTCCGCGAAGTTTTCGAAGCGACGGGTGGCAAAGTAACGGACGTCAGCCTGCCACGCGATCGCGCGACAGGTCGGGTGCGAGGCTTCGGCTTCGTCACGTTCTCTTCTCCCGAAGAGGCGGCGACGGCACGTGACTCGCTCGACGGATCTCTTCAAGCTGGGCGCCCGATCTCGGTGCGGCCTTTCTCGTCGGAGCCTCCTCGACGTGAAGGCGGCCCTGCGCACGGCGGTGAAGGGCCGCGCACGGGAGGTCCAGGCGGCGGTGGTGCCGGTCAAGAAGATCGCACGCTGTACGTGGGCAACCTGCCGTATGACGTGAGCCAGCAAGAGGTCACCGCGCTCTTCACTGACAACGGTTTGGGCGCGCCCGTTCGCACCCATTTGCCGGTTGGTCCCGATGGTCGCCTGCGAGGCTTCGGCTTCGTGACATGCGCGACCGCCGAGGCAGCGAACGAAGCGCTGAGCACGCTGCGTAACCTGGACGTGCGCGGGCGCCGCTTGATGGTGAACATCGCGCACCCGCGCGGTGAGCGACCTGCTGGTGCCGGTCCGCGCCCGCCGCGTGAAGGCGGCTTCGGTGGCGGCGGCTTCGGCGGCGGCGGCTTTGGCGGTGGTGGCTACGGCGGCGGCGGTGGCGGTGGTGGTGGCTACCCGCCAGAGCCCGCGGGTGACGCCTCGGCGCGTCCGGCAGATGGTCGTCGAGCTCGGAACTTTGGTCCGCCTGCGCCTCCCGGAGGGAGTGGAGGGGACTGGGCCGACAAGAAGAAGAAGAAGCGCGGCAAGGGCGGCGGTGGCGGCGGCGAGGGCGGTCGACGCGAACGCGGTGGCGGTGGGCGCCACTGGGACAGCGATCCCGACGACGACTGACGCCGTTTTGCCGCCTAGCGCGGCGGCGTCGGCCGTCTGGCCGATGCTGCACGCCTGACGCATTGCGCCCGAACCGAGCCACGTGCTACGACCGCCCCTCTCTGTGGCGGACGGGCGAAGCCGGTTCGGTGACGACGCGGCGGCCCCCTACCACCTCCCTGCGAATCGATGATCTTCGACTGGCTATACGGCCTGTTCTCGAGTGACCTGGCGATCGACCTCGGCACGGCCACGACCCTCATCTACTTGAAAGGTAAGGGCATCGTGAGCTGCGAGCCGTCGGTCGTCGCGGTGCAACGTGACGCGCGCGGTGAGCAGCGCGTGCTCGCGGTGGGGCGGGAAGCCAAAGAGATGCTCGGGCGCACGCCGGGAAACATCCAGGCCATCCGGCCGCTGCGGGATGGTGTGATCGCGGACTTCGAGATCACTGAGGCGATGCTGCGTTACTTCATCACGCGCGCGAACAACCGCAAGACGCTGGTGAAGCCTCGCATCATCATTTGTGTCCCGTTCGGCATCACAGAGGTCGAGAAGCGCGCGGTGAAAGAGAGCGCGGAGAGCGCCGGGGCTCGCGAGGTGTACCTGATCGAAGAGCCGATGGCGGCGGCGATCGGCGCAGGCCTGCCCATCACGGAGCCGAGTGGCAATATGGTGGTGGACATCGGTGGCGGCACGACGGAGGTCGCCGTGATCTCCCTGGCAGGCATCGTCTACTCGCAGAGCGTGCGCGTGGGCGGCGACAAGATGGATGAAGCCATCGTCGCGTACATGAAGCGCAAGTACAACCTCGCCATTGGCGAGCAGACGGCCGAGCGCATCAAGATCACGATCGGCAACGCTTACCAGCTGGAGCAACAGATGACGATGGAGGTCAAGGGTCGCGACATGGTCGCGGGTGTGCCCAAGACCGTCACCGTCAACTCCGACGAAATCCGCGAGGCGCTAGCCGAGCCGCTCAACGCGATCGTGGAGGCCGTGCTGCTGGCGCTGGAGCGCACGCCGCCGGAGCTCGCCGCCGATATCGTCGACAAGGGTGTCGTGCTCACGGGCGGCGGCGCGCTGCTCAAGAACATCGACGTGCTGCTCCGCGAAGAGACGGGCCTGCCGGTCATGGTCGGCGACGACCCGATCAGCGCGGTCGTGCTCGGCAGCGGCAAGACGCTCGACCATATCGAGCTCTTGAAGGAAGTAACGATCGGCTGAGGCCCTGGACGTGGGCTCCTTCAAGCGCCTCCGCGATACGATCATCGTCGTGCTGCTGCTGTCGGTGCCGTTCTTCTTTTTGAGAGCGAGCATCCGGGATCCGCAGGACACCAACCCGGTCGTCTCGGCGCTGGCGCGCATCGCGGCGCCGCTGGAGTGGTTCGCGGCGGCGATCGCGCGCAGCGTCTCCAACCACGTCAGCAAGTACGTGTACTTGGTCGACGTAAAGGAGGACAACAACCGCCTCGCTTACGAGAACGCGCGGCTCAGCTCGCGCGTGCGCGAGCTGGAGCAAGCCCAAGCGGACAACCGTCGGCTGCGCCGCCTGCTCGGGCTGCGCGACACCATCCCGCACGAGATGGTGAGCGCGCTCGTGGTGGGGAAGGACACGACGGAGTTCTTCCGCGTGGCACACGTGACGCTGGACAGCCCGCACGCCAGCATCCGCCCTGACATGCCGGTGATCGCGCTGGACGGCGCGGTAGGCACGGTGCAGCGCGTGGCGGGTGAGCGGGTGGACGTGCAGCTCACGGTCGACAGCGGCTTCGGCGTGGACGTAGTCGTGGAGCGTACGGGCGCCCGTGGCTTCGTGCGCGGCGAGGGTGATCGCTCGCGCTACCTGGTGCGCGTGGAGTGGGCGGAGCGCCGCGACGAAGTGGACGTGGGCGACGTGCTCGTGACGAGCGGCGTGGGCTGTCGCTTCCCGAAGGGCATCCCGGTCGCGCGCGTGAAGTCGGTCGAGAAGAAGAAGTTCGGCGTGTACCAGACGCTGGTAGCGGAGCCGACCGTGGACTTCTCCCGGCTTGAAGAGGTGCTCATCATCCTGACGGACCCCAAGGACTGCGATACCGGCGCGGCCGGCGGGCGTCGGGGGAAGAACAAGGGTGGCTGAGCATGCGCAGCGCGGCTTACTTGGGCGTCGCCGTGCTGCTCCTGCTGGTGCAGAGTAACCTGTTTCGCCTACTCGGGCCGCTGGGCGAGCTCGTGGGTGACAGGCTGACGCACGGCGCGACCCCTAGCTTGCTGCTGCCGATGGTGGTGTTCCTGGGCGTGTACGAGCTGTCGATGGCGAAGGGCGCCGCGCTGTCGTGCGCGATGGGTTACGCACAGGATATCCTGGCCACCGCGCCGATTGGCCTGTTCGCGTTCGTGCACGTCGCGATTTGGTGGCTGTCGCGCGTCGCGGGCGTGCGGCTCACGGCGCAGACTTGGTTCACACGCGCGTCGCTCGGCTTCGCCTTCGCCCTGGTCCAAAGCGCGATCGTGCTGATCGTGCTGGCGGTATTCGGTCCCGACAATCGCCGACCGGTCGGCATGGCCACCACCGTGCTGGCCAACGCCGTCACCACCGCGCTGGTGTCTCCGGCCTTGTTCCTGTTGGCGCAGCGCCTGCGGCAGGCCGGCGCTACGCGCGCTCAGAACGAGGGAGCCGCCTGATGGCGCTGCTCGGACAGCGCTCGGACGTGAGTGAGTTCCGCCGGCGGTACCGCTGGCTGGTGCTCGTGGCCATCGGTACCTTTCTGATCTTGGTGGGGCGGCTAGCGCAGCTGCAGCTGGTGCAGGGGGAGCGCCACCGCGCGCAGGCGCGCAAGAACATCGTGCGTGAGCGCAGCCTGGCTACCACGCGCGGCGTGATCCGCGACGCGCACGGCCGGGTGCTGGCCGCTAACCGTCCGTCATACAACGTGCACATCACGCCGGCCGAGGTGGATCTGAGCGAGACCTGGCCGAAGGTGGCGAAGCTGCTCGGCCTGAACGATCAGGAGCGGGCGGACATGGAGCGCAAGATCAAGGAGTATCAAGCGCTACCGCTCAAGGAAGAGAAGCGGCGCGGCCAACAGCTCCTGCTCAAGGTGGACGTGGATCGCGACGCCGTGGCGTACTTGGAGACTCACGCCCGCGACTTGAGAGGCTTCGACGTGACGCCGCAGCCGGTGCGCTACTATCCGTACGGGGAGCTAGGCGCGCACTCGGTGGGCTACATGCGTGAGGTGAGCGCCGAGGACCTGGTTCGGCTCGAGGAGCGCGGCTACCGCGCGGGAGATCGGCTCGGCGCGGTCGGCGTGGAGCGGCGCTGGGAGAGCTACCTGCGCGGTCAGCGTGGCTTCAAGAAGATCGTGCGCGGTATCTCGCGTCGCGACGACGTGCAAGAGCTCGAGGCGCGCTACCTCGAGGAGCCGCGCCGCGTGGAGCCGATCCCGGGGCGCGACATCTCGCTCACGCTGGACATCGATCTGATCCAGTCGATCGAGCGCGCCATGCGCGGTCAGCTCGCCGGCGCGGTCGTGGTGGTGGACGTGCGCACCGGACGGCTGCTCGCCGCCGTCTCCAAGCCGAGCTTCGACGCCAACATCGTGTCTGGCGGCAGCGGGGTCAAGGCCGTGGCGGAGACGTTCCGACGCCTGAACGCGGACCCGCTCAAGCCGGCCTTGGACAAGACCATCTCGGCCGCTTACCCACCAGGCTCGACCTACAAGCCGTTCAGCGCGCTCGCCGCGCTTTCGGACCGCTTGCTGGATTTCGACACCAAGGTGGATTGTCGCGGCGGCTACGAGTACGGCAAGCGCTTTTTCCGCTGCACCGGCGTGCACCGCAACGTGAATTTGCACCAAGCCATCGTGCAGTCGTGCAACACGTATTTTTACGAGCTTGGCGCGCGCGTGAGCATCGATCGCCTGGCCGCGACCGGCCTGGACTATGGCTTCGGCGTGAAGACCGGCATCGGCATCAACCCGGAGGCTCGCGGGCGCATGCCGACACGCAGTTGGTACACCAGGCGCTACAAAGAGGCGTTCCGCGGCGGCTTCACGCTGCTCTCGTCGATCGGGCAGGGCGCTACCACCGTCACGGTGCTGCAGCTCGCCTTGGCGTACGCCGCGCTGGCCAACGGTGGCACCCTGTATCAGCCGCAGGTCGTGCGCAGCATCGAGACCAGCGACGGCACCGTGGTCCAGGATTTCCCGCCGCGCGTGCGCCGCTTGGTGGAGCCGGATCAGGAGCACCTTCGCCACGTCAAGGCGGCGCTCGAGGGCGTGGTGACGGATAAGGACGGCACCGCCTACAAGGAGCGCACGCCCGGCGTGGACATGGCCGGCAAGACCGGTACGGCGCAGGTCAGCCACGTGACGCCGCGCGGCGTGGATCCGGGCAAGGTTTGGTACTTCAACCGCGACCACGCTTGGTTCTCTGGCTACGCCCCGTCGCGCTCGCCAGAGATCGCGATCGTCGTCTTGATCGAGCACGGCGGCGGCGGCGGTAAGAACGCCGTGCCCGTGGCCATGCGCGTGGTGCGCGACTGGCAAAAGCTGAAAGAGAAGCGCCTGTCAGTGAAGGACGAGGCCGCGTCGGGGAGCAAGCCGAACTAATGGCGCTCGCAGGGCGCATGATGTTCCGGCGCGGGCCGGCGGTGGACATGAAGCTGCTGTTCGCGGTCGTCATCATCATGACCGCGGGCTTGGTCAACCTGTACAGCGCGACCAGCGTCTACGCCGACACGGCCACGCGCGCGCGCCTGGCGGACATCTACATGTCGCAGGTGTACTGGATGGTGGTGGGCGGCATGCTGGCCATCTTGGTGGCCGCCATCGACTACCGGCACTACGAGCGACTGGCGGGGGTGGCCTACGCCGGCGGCGTGCTCACGTGCGCGCTGGTCTTCGTCTTCGCGAAGGACATTCGCGGCTCATCGCGCTGGATTCAGATCGGCAGCTTCTCGTTTCAGCCTAGCGAGTTCATGAAGGTCTTGTTGATCTTGATGATCGCCAGGTACGTGCACAACGATCACAAGAACGAGCCTCGCACGCTGATCGACTTAGCCGTGCCGGGACTGATCATGGTCGTCCCGGTCGGGCTGGTGATGGCCCAGCCGGACCTCGGCACCGGCCTGATCCTGACGCTTTCGTCCGGCACCGTGCTCTTGATCACGCGCATCAGGCGCCGCACCTTGCTGGCGCTGGTGGCGGCCGCGGTCACGCTGGTCCCGCTCGCGTGGCGCTACGGCCTCAAGCAGTACCAAAAAGATCGCATCACGAGCTTCCTGGATCCGGAGCACGACAAGACCGGCATCGGCTGGCACGCCCTCCAGTCTCAGACCGCCATTGGCAACGGGCAGGTGCTGGGCGAGGGGTACATGCAGGGCACCCAGAACCAGTTCGGCTTCTTACCGGACCAGTACTCAGACTTCCCGTTCTCGGTCTTCGCGGAGGATTGGGGCTTCTTGGGCTGCGTGGCGCTGCTCGGCGTCTATTGCTTCATCTGTGTCTACGCCATCCACGTAGCCTCGCAGGCGAAGGATCGCTTCGGCGCGGCGCTGGCTACGGGCGTCGGCGCGCTCATCTTCTGGCACACGGTGTTCAACGTCGGCATGGCCATGGGCGTGCTGCCGGTCGTCGGCGTCACGTTGCCGCTGTTCAGCTACGGCGGGTCCAACATGATGGCGACGCTAATCGCCCTGGGCCTGCTCATGAACGTCTCGATGCGGCGCTAACGAGCGCGGTTGCGC
>JAEYOT010000192.1 GCA_023411445.1 Pseudomonadota bacterium | reverse complement strand
CCTCCACCGCTACCCTCGTCAGTCAGTGCCTGGGCAGCGGCAAGCGGGACGAGGCGGAGCAGTTCGGCTGGGTCTCGGTCAAGCTGGGCTTGGTCATCTTCGGCGTGGTCGGTCTGTTGGAGGGCGTGCTGCTGACGGAGCCGATCTTGCACCTGGTGACCAAGAGCCCGGCCGTGTTCGAGGCCGCGCTGATGCCCATGCGCATGATGGGCCTGGCCACGCCGCTGATCGCCGTGGGCATGATCTTGACGCAGGCGCTGTTCGGCGCGGGCAACTCGCGCTTCGTGATGATCGTGGAGCTGATCCTGCACTTCGGCTGCTTGGTGCCGCTGGCCTGGCTGCTGGGCATCACGCTCCACGTCGGCTTGGTCGGCATCTGGACGGCCGCGCTAATCTACGTGGTCGCGCTCACGGCCGTGATGGTGTGGAAGTTCAAGAGCGGGGACTGGAAGACGATCCAGCTGTAGCGCTCCAGGGCGCAGCTCAGGCGCGCGCGGGCCGCGGTATCTCCAGCCGCTTGCCGAGCAGCTCGCGCACGGCCTCCGCCGGCTGTGGGCGCGCCAGCAGGTAACCCTGGATCTGGTCGCAGCGGAGCAGGCGCAAAAGCTGAGCCTGGGTCGCGGTCTCCACGCCCTCGGCGATGACCTTGAGATCGATGGCGTGCGCCAGCGAGATGATGGCGGTCACGATCGACATCTGCTGCGGATCGTCGGCCATGTTGTCGATGAACGAGCGATCCACCTTGAGGGCGTCGAGCGGCAAGCGGCTGAGGTAGCCGAGCGAGGAGTAGCCGGTGCCAAAGTCGTCGATCGCGACCTGTAGGCCGCGCTCCTTCACTTGCCGCAGCTTCTCGATGTTGCCCGCCAGGTCGTCCATCAAGACGCTCTCGGTGAGCTCTAGGTCCACGCCGCTCGCTGCGCCTGGAAACCTCTCGAGCATCGCGTCCACGGTGGCGACGAACTCTGGCTGGGCGAGCTGCAGCGCCGACACGTTGACCGCGATGCGGGGCACGCTGCGTAGCTGCTGTTGCCACTCGCAGTACTGCTGCGCCGCGCGGAAGAGCACCCAGCGCCCCACCTGCAGGATGAGCTCAGTCTCCTCCAAGAGCGGGATGAAGGTGCCGGGCGGCACCAACCCTACCTCCGGATCGCGCCAGCGAATCAGCGCTTCGAGGCCCACTATTTCGCCCGATTTGAGGTCTACCTTGGGCTGGTAGTATAATAGAAACTCGTCGTTGATGAGCGCGCGGCGCAGCTTGGTTTCCAGCCGCAGGCGATCCGCGACGCGGCTGTTCATGCTGGGGGCGTAGAACAAATACGGGAGCGGGCTCTGCTTGGCCTGCTTCAGCGCGCGCTCGGCGTTGCCCAGCAGCGCGTCGGCCGCGCTGGCGTCGGAAGGATACAGCGCGATGCCCGCCTTGACCGAGACGGCCAGCTCGGTGTCAGCCGCTGCGATGTGCTGAGCCATGGCGGGCGCCAGCGCCTCCTGCAGCCACTGGGCCGCGGCCGACTCGTCCTCGATGTCGCTCAGCAGCACCGCAAAAGCGTCGTTTTGCAGACGGGCGACGGTGGCGCCGCTGGGCACCGCAGCGCTGATACGCTTGGCGACCTCGCTCAGCACCTGGTCGGCGCCGCGCGTGCCGAGCGTCTCGTTCAGCTGCCGAAAGCGCACGACGTCGATCACCAGCACGGCGAGGCGCTCTTCGCGTGCCTCGGCCGTGACCAGCGCGTGCGTGAGCAGCGAGTGAAACTGCGTGCGGTTCGGGAGGCCGGTCAGCTCGTCGTGCAGCCTCAGATGATCGAGCTCGGCGAGGCGCTTGTAGCGGGCTTTGCGCTCGGTGATGTCGGAGGTGGCGCCGACCAGCCGCAGCGGCTTGCCCTGCTCGTTCCAGGCGGCTTGGGCGCTCAGCTCGATCCAGCGGTACTCGCCGCGGTCGTTCTTGGCGCGCAGCTCGAGGTTGCGCAGTGGGCGCCGCTCTTCCAGGTGCTGGCGCAGCGCTTCTCGCAGCGGTCCCACGTCATCCGGGTGCACGCGCGCCTCCAGCTCGGCCATGCCGTCGACCTGCATCGGACCGGTTGCCAGGGCTGCGTCGGTGGGCAGGTACAGCGCGACGCCGGTCTCCAGGTCCCAGTCCAACAGGCCGCTGTTGGCCGCGAGAAACGCGAGTCGTAAGCGCTCTTCGCTTTGGCGCAGCGCTTCTTGTGCGCTGACCATCTCGCTGATGTCCTGAGCCACGCCGACCAAGCCGACGATCTGGCTCTGCGGCGAGCGCACTGCGGCGCGCGTGGTGGAGAAGGAGACCACCTTGTCCGGAGCGACGCGATAGTGCAGCAAATCTCGCCGCGCGACGCCGTCGACTAGGATCTGGCGTTCGCGCTCCTCGATATCACGCGCGATGGCGCTGCCCGCCGGCATGACCTCGGAAACGCGCTTACCGATCACGTCGACGAAGCCGCGGTCGGCGCCGTTACGGAAGGCTTCGTTGACGCGAACGTAGCGCTGCTCGGCGTCCTTGAAGAAGATGGCGTCCGGGATGTTGTTCATCAGGTCCGCCAGCAGCTGCTTTTCGTAAGCCAGCTCGTGGTTGAGGCGGAAGAAGTCCGCGGCGTGCTGGATCTTGAGGCGCAGATCCGCGCTCTCCCAGGGCTTGGTCACGTAAGCGAAAATCTTGCCTTCGTTGACCGAGCGGATGACCGCTTGGAGATCCGCGTAGCCCGTGCACAGCATGCGGGTCGCGTTCGAGCTGCGGCGGACGCGCGCCAAGAGCTCGTCGCCGTTCATCCGTGGCATCCGTTGATCGGACAGCACCACCGCGATGTCCGGGTCGGACTCGACCACGCGCAGCGCCTTGGCGGGCTCATCCGCCACCTCGACCTCGAAGTCACCTTCCAGCAAGTCCTGGAGCGCCACCAGGACCTGCGGCTCGTCGTCCACGACCAAGACCTTGGGCGGTCGACTACTGATGGAGCTCGAGTGACCAGCGGGGGCTGAAACCATTGGACCCAACTCTGTAGGAGAGCATCAACCGGCGAGCCGGCATAGCCTCACGGGCGAGCTTTCGCGCCCCGGACAATTTCCCCCTATTGGATCAGGGCCTTGCGCTCAGGGCGCGTTGATTTCTGATCAGCGCGGCGGCCCAGACCCGAACTATTCACGGCAGGCGGCGTCTCCCGCATCGCCGCG
>JAEYOT010000035.1 GCA_023411445.1 Pseudomonadota bacterium | reverse complement strand
GAGCACGACGGGACGATCTGCGACGCCGCGCTCCGCGCAGGCGACGGCGCGCTCCAGGGCATGGATGGCGCGGCCCTTGTCGGGCGCAGCGAGCGGGGCTTCAGACGTCGACGTCATGGAAACGGGCCGGCCTTTCTACGCGCAGTTTGAAAAGACGCAAGAAAAGGCGCGCTACGCCGCAAGAATGGCCGAAAAATGGGCCTTAGCGCCGGGCCAGGACTGGGATTTTGGCGCAGAAAACGAGCCCTGCCAAGCCTGAGGTATTAGGCTACGACAGTGTTACGGGCCGGACCGACCCAGCGGCGCGACCTGGTGCGCACCCTAGCCCGGCTTGCGTGTTTCGCGCTGGCGTTCCTCGGCGCGGTGCCGCTCGGCATCGCGGCGTTTCTGACGTCCACGCCCGCTCAGCGCTGGGCGGCCGAGCAGACCAGCGTCGCGCTGCAGCGCGAGCTGGGCTTGGTCGCCACCTTCGACGTCAAGGTGCGGCTCTTGCCCCTGCGGCTGGCGATCGAGAACTTGCGCGTTCCTGCGTCGGACGGCGGGACGCCGTTTCTGACGGCTCGCAGCGCCTCGGTAACGCCCCGCTTCTTCTCGCTACTCGCCGGCAAGCTCGACTTGGGCGACATCGAGATCGACCAGCCCGACGCGCGCGTGGTGCTGCGCGACGGCAAGCTGGTCAACCTCCGCTACCGCCTGCCGGAGACGCAGTCTAAGACGGAGCGCCCGACGGACGCGCCGTTCGGCTCGCTTTCGATCGGTGAAGGACGCTTCCGCATCGACATCGACGGCGTCGCGGTCGACACCGAAGCCGTCGATCTGGACGTGTTCGCGGAGGCCGGCGGCGCGTTCGAGATCGCGCTCCGAGCGGGTCAGAGCCGCGTGGATCGGCGGCGTACGGCTCCAGCTCCGGCCGAGCCGGCTGCGGTGGGACCGCCAGCGGCTACGCCCGCGGCGTCTCTCTACGACGAGGACGCGCTGTGTCGGCTCGACTTGCGGCTGCACTACGAGCCGGGGACCGTGCTGTTGCGGCGGCTGTCGCTGCTGGGTAGCGCGGATCTGGATCCGGCGCTCGGCACGCGCCCGAGCTGCGACATCGAGGACAAGGAGCGGCCCAGTTTGGTGATGGCGCGCCTGTCGCAAGTGCGCGTCGTGATGGCCGAGAACAAGGCGCCGCTCGTCGACGGGCACGTCGTGCTGCGGGCGCCTTTGCCGCTGGTGAATCGCTTCGTGGGCTCACACCTCGACGGGCACGTGGCGTTCGCCGGTGACCTGCGCTGGGACGGCAGCGGCAAGCTGCCGGCCGCGCAAGGCAGGCTGACCGGAGGCGGCGTCAAGATTGGCGAGATCTCGCTGGCGGAGAAGCTCGAGATCGACGTCAGCGTGCACGAAGACGAGGTGCACATCCCGCGCTACTACATGCGCTTCGCGGATGGCGACGTGCACCTCACGGGCGCCGTGATCAAGCCGTTCGCCCCCGGCGTGCCGCTCAGCGTGGAGAAGGTGGACGGCAAGGGCATGCTGTTTCACAGCATGATGCGGGACCTCAACGTGTCGCCGCACTCGTGGGTGCACTGGAACCTGACCAGCACCAAGGTGACGAAGATCGGCGGCACCCTGAACCCGCTCAAGGTGGACGCCGAGCTGCTCGCGGAGACGCACGAGTTCGACGTGTACGACCGCGGCTACCGCGATCCGGCGCGCAGTCACATGATCGGCATCAAGAGCCCGATCACGGTGCGCGCCAAGCTGGGCGTGCGCCCGAACGCCTTCGAGATCTACGACGCCAGGACCGAGTTCGGTCAGAGCGCGATGCTGGCCAAGCTGGTCAGCATCTCCTACGAGGGTGAGGTCACGCTGGACGTCGACACGCTCACCAAGCTGGAGCTGTCCGACATCTCGCCGATCACGACCATCCCGTTCACGGGCCGCGCCAAGCTCGACGCCAAGATGGTGATGCCGGGCGGCGACCCGACCCTGACCGGCAACGTGAAGATCGAAGACTTCAACGTCGGCGGCTTCCCGGTCGGCAGCATCGAGTCCGGCAAGGTGAAGTTCCGGCTGTTTTACGTGGAGCTCACCGATCTGGTCGCCAAGAAGGGCAACAGCGTGTACCGCGCTCCCAGCGCGCGCATGGACTTCGGCACCAAGGCCAGCGTGCTCGTGAACGTCAACGCCAAGAGCGACGCGTTCGATCTGCGCGACATGTTCGACATGTGGCACTTCGACGAAGATCCGCGCTTCGACGACGTGAAGGGCAAGGTGGGGCTGAACGCGCAGGTGCGCTACGTGTTCGGCGGCCCGGAGGACAAGTGCGGCGGCGGCGTGTTGCAGAGCAAGGGTCAGGTCAAAGTGCTGGACCTGGACATGTTCGGTGAGCGCTACGACGGCGGCGAGGGCGAGTACGACTTTACCTGGTTCGATCGCGACGCCACGATCCAGGGCGTGGAGCTGGACGTGCCCAGCATCACGCTGCGCAAGGGGCCCGGGCTGATCTTGGGCTCGTTCGGCCTGAGCCGCGGTGCGCGCGTGACCGGCACCATGAACGGCACGGCGGTGCCGCTCTCCAAGCTGGACACGCTGCACTCCACGCTCAAGGCCGCCGACGGGCGCGTCACCGCCAGCGGCGAGCTCTCGGGCACGCTCGACGCGCTCTCCCTCACGGCGCGAGCGAAGATCTCCGAGCTCAGGCTGGGCCGCGCCACCTTCCCCCCGTCGGACTTCACGGTGCGGCTCGATCCGGTGGTGCAGCCCAGTAAGCCCATCGGCACCAGCAAGTGCGGCCTGCCCATCTACCCGCCGCTGGATCGCGCCGAGTACGATCAGGACAAGGCGGCCGGCCTGTTCCACGCCGATGGGCAGATGCTGGGCGGCCAAGTGCTGTTGGACGACCTGACCATCACGCGCCAACGCAAGAAGACGGTCACGGGCAAGGTGCACTTCCGCGGCTTCGATCTGGGCGCCGCTGCCGAGATGGTCCCGCAGCTGGCGCTGTCCGACGTGCGCCCCAGCGGCACCATCTCGGGCACGATCAGCATCGACCGCTACGACCTCGAGGATCCGCGCACCGCGGCGGGCACGGCGCTGATCGGCGAGCTGAAGGGCGAGTACAACGGCTACAAGCTGCACGTGCCGCCCGGCTCTTCCGCGATCGAGCTCGGGCGCGGCAAGCTCACGGTGCCGGGCATGTCCTTGGCGGTGAAGACGCCGCGCGGCCAATCCGCCAGCTTCGAGGTCGTGGCCAAGCTGGACAAGATGGGCCAGGG
>JAEYOT010000020.1 GCA_023411445.1 Pseudomonadota bacterium | reverse complement strand
GCGGCGCGACGGCCGCGCGCGGCGCGGTGCGCGGCGCGGGCGCGCCGCCCGACGCGACCCCGACGGTGCGCGCCGAACGAGTGAACAGGAAGCCACCGGCGCCGAGCAGGCCAACCAGCAGCACGGCGGCCAGCGCGAGCGGAGCGCGCGAGCGCTTGGGCGGCTGCACCATCGACAGCGAACGCGAGGCGCCGCTGCGCGAAGCCTCCACGAACCCCGGCACGGCCATGGCCGCCGCGGAGACGCTGGATGAGGGCAAGGCGCCCGGTGGAAGCGCCGCCGCGGCCGAGCTCGTCGGCTCGCTGTGCGCGATCCACGCGCGCACGTTCTCGCGCTGCTGCGCGATCTCCTCTCCCATCACCTCGTTCACGTAGGCGGCCAGCTCGCGTGGGCTCGCCACTTTGTCCTTCAGCGAGGCCGCGGCCTCCAGCGCGTCCGCGAACGCGGCGCACGTGGAGAAGCGCTTCTCGCGATCGCGATCGAGGGCGCGCATCACGACGTCGCTCACTTCTTTGCTGACGTGCGGAGCGACCTGAAACAGCAGCGGCACCGGCTCCGCGATCACTCGGGACAAGGTCGCCGCCTCGTTCTCCGCCTTGAACAGGCGCTTCTGCGCTAGCGCTTCCCACACCACCACGCCTGCGGAGAAGACATCCGCGCGGCGATCCAGCTCCTCGGAGCCCGCCGCCTGCTCTGGCGCCATGTAGGCGATCTTGCCCTTCAGCTGGCCGACGCGCGTAGCGGTGAGGCGACTGGCGGCGCGCGCCACACCGAAGTCCGTGATGCGCGCGATGCCATCTTGCCCGACCAGCACGTTTTGCGGCGATACATCGCGGTGCACGAGGTTGACCGGCTGGTTCTGATCGTCGTGCAGCTCGTGCGCGGCGTGCAGGCCGGACAGCATGTCGATGGCGATGCGCAGCGCGATCGAGGTGGGTAGCTTCTTGCCGCCGCTGGCCGCGCGGGCGAGCAAGCGCGCCAGCGTGTCCCCCTCGATGTACTCCATCACTAGGTAGTAACCGACGGGGCTAGCGCCCACCTCCAGGATGGGCACCACGTTCGGGTGGTGGATGCGAGCGGCGATGCGTGCTTCGTCGAGGAACATCTCGACGAACTCCTTCTCACTCGCCAGGTGCGGGTGCAGGCGCTTCATCGCGTTGAGGCGCTGGAAGCCGCCCATGCCGGTGAGGCGCGCCAGGTACACCGTGGCCATGCCTCCGGACGCGATCTCGCCGATCAGCTCATAGCGATCGACGCGCTGGCGTCCGCCGCTCGGATCGAAGAGCTTCGCCGCCACTCTCCCTCAGAACCTTCCAACGGCTTGAAATCCGCCGCCGTCGAGTGAGGCCCACGGCGTCACGTCGACGCCTGGACGACGTAGCTTGGCTTCGCTCGACGACGCATCCTTGCCACCACTCCAATCCGTAGCCAGCACCCCCACCAAGATGGTGGCGATGCCGACACCCGCGGTCACGCCGGCCAAGATGTTGGTGCGGCGCTGCTTGCTCAAACCATCTTGATAGAGCGCGCACGACTCACCTTGCGTGCCGCACTCTTCTCTCACGCGATCGGCGCCCGGGTTGTTGATGGTGTCGACACCGCTCCAAATCGTGACGCCGCCGACGACGGCCGTAACGCCCGCACCAACGAAGAACACGACGGGCGACCAGCCTCCCGACTTCTTCCCCACCCCTTCGTCGCGTTGCTGCGAGGGATCGGCCGCGGAGGAAGCGGAGGGTGCTGGCTGGTTGGCTGCCGCCACGGGCGCGGGGATCGGCGGAGCGACGAACGTCACTTCGCCCTGCCCACCTCGTACTGCCTCAACTTGCTGCGATTCGCTGCGGTTGTCGGACCAGCCGGCGCGCACCGTCACCGTGCCTGGCGCTACGTAGAGGATGCGTTGCGTGTCGGGCGGACCTGGCGCGATCTTGCCTCCGACCGTCAGGTCGCACGGCGTGTCGCAATTGGCGACGAGTTGAAAGAGCTCCACGCGCGCGCGGCGATCCAGATCGCTCGCCAGCTTGAGCAAGTTGTCATTGGGATGACGTTTGACTGCCAAGGCCGCCAGCGTCGCTGCGCGATAGAGCTCGCCGGCGTTGTCGCGCGCGCCCAAGGCGAGCTCGATCCCCGCAGGGCTCGGCGCGCTTTCGTAAGCTTTCTCGAATTGCTCGGCCGCCTCGACGTACTCCTCCGCCTTGTACGCCTCTCGGCCGCGATCGAAGGCTTCCGCTGCAGCGCGAACCTGCGCGGGGGTCGGCTCCTCCTGGGCGAGGACACCTGCCGGCGCGCAGAGCACCAAGGCGAGCACTGAAACACGAAGGGCAGCTCTCATTCTTGCGCGGCCTCACACCAAAGCATTTGCGTAAACTACACCTTAAGTGCGCCTCCGGCGAGCGAGCCTGCCGCCACCGCACGAACAGCCCAGTGTGCGCCGGTGTAGGTTCTTGACGCACACCTAGTGCGCCCGAGCCGCGACGCTGAGCGCCGCCCAACCGACGGCGCTCGACTCGCGCTCGCTCAGCTCATCTCGACGAGCAGGCGATCGGGCTGCTCGAGGTAGCCGATGATCTCTTGGGCGAAGCCCGCGCCGACGTCCCCGTCGATGATGCGGTGATCGAACGAGAAAGACAGGTTCATCACGTCGCCGATCACGATCTGGTCGCCCTTGACCACCGGTTTCCGCTTCATGGCGTGGACGCCCATGATGCCGACCTCGGGGTAGTTGATGATCGGCGGGGCCATCAAGCCGCCCAGCTTGCCGAGCGAGGAGATGGTGAAGGAGGTACCGCCCAGGTCCTCCTTCTGGACCTTGCCGGCCTTGGCGGCGGTGCCCAGGCGCTCGATCTCGCGCGCGATTTCCACGATGCTCAGTCGATCCGCGTCGCGCAGGGCGCACACCATGAGGCCTGCGTCCGTCGAGACCGCGATGCCGATGTCGTAGTTGTGGCGGATGACATGCTCCATGGCCGCCTCGTCCACCACCGAGTTCAGCCGCGGGTGACGCTTGAGCGCCGCGACCACCGCCTTGACCAAGAACGGCAAGAACGTCAGCTTGACCTTCGAGCGCTCGGCGTGCGGCTTGAAGCGGTCGCGCAGCGCGATCAGCTCGCCGCAGTTGACCTCGTCGATGTAGTGGAAGTGGGCGGCGGTGTGCTTGGACCGCGCCATGTTCTCCCAGATGCGCTTGCGCATGCCGCGCACGGGGACGCGCTCGTCCGTGTCACGCGACGCGGGACGAGGTGCCTCCGCCGCGGGAGCCGGCGCAGCAGCGGGCGCCGGAGCGTGACCGGCGGGTGCGCTGCGACCAGCGCTCGAGGCGCGCTCCACGTCCTCACGGGTGACGCGGCCCGCGGAGCCGCTCGGCTGCACGGTCTTCAAG
>JAEYOT010000910.1 GCA_023411445.1 Pseudomonadota bacterium | reverse complement strand
CTTCACCACCGGCCTTGAAGGAGGCCGAGGCCGTGCATGCAGCCACAGCCGGGACGGCGAACACGACGCCGAGCGCGACAGCCAGAATACGAGAGCTCTGAAGCATAGGAGGTACCTCGAAGGAGCGCGCCACCGACTCTCGGTGGCCACGCATCCGGATCCGTGAGCTAGTCCAAGTTTCGCCCGCCACGCAAGCCGAGGCGGAGCTTCTCGATCGACGAGGGTGAGGGGCGGCCTGTTCAAACTACCCGTTGGCCAGTGGGCCGGTGGCCTCGGCGCGCGTGAGCAGGGGGGCGTCGTGGTAAGCCCCCGGGGACAGATGGCAGCGGAGTTCGTCCACCTGCACGTGCACTCGCAGTACAGCTTCCTGACGAGCGCCGTGAAGCTCTCGGACCTGCCGGGCAGGGCCAAAGCCCTCGGCATGCCCGGGGTCGCGCTGACGGACGTCGCCAACATGTACGGCGCGATCCGTCACTACAAGTCGTGCCGAGACAAGGGGCTGACGCCCATCCTGGGCTGCGAGGTGTTCATCCCGCGCACGGGGCGCACCGGTGCGGTCGACCACCTGGTGCTGCTGGCTGAAAACCACGACGGCTACAAGAACCTGGTGCGCATCGTGTCGGAGGGGCAGCTGCGCTCCGCGCACGACTACGCCCCCGCCGTGAGCCTGGATTTCATCACCGAGCGTAACAAGGGCCTCGTGGCGCTCAGCGGCTGCCTAGCGGGCGTGGTGGCGCAGCGCATCTTGGAGCAAGGGGTGGACGCTGCCGAGCCCGTGCTGGCGGAGATGCGCGATCGCTTCGAGCCCGGGCATTTCTTCGTGGAGCTGCAAGACCACGGCTTCCCCGAGCAGCCGGTGCTCACGGACATCCTGCTCAAGGCGGCCGGCAACTTGGAGCTCCCGGTGGTGGCGTCGAATGACGTCCACTTCATGAACAAGGACGACGGCGTCGCGCAGCTTTACTTGGAGTGCGTCGGCAAGGGCCGCACCTTCGCGGAAGAGCAGCCGCTGCACCACAACTCGTTCGAGATGTACCTGAAGAGCGCCGACGAGATGGCGGCGCTGTTCGGTGGTGTGCCGGGCGCGCTGGAGAACACGCTCAAGGTGCGCGAGATGTGCTCGGCGCTGAAGCTGGAGCTCGGCAAGCCCATGCTGCCGCAATTTCCGGTGCCGGACGGCTACGACACCGATACGTACTTCCGCCACGTGGCCGCCGAGGGGCTCGAGAAGCGGCTCGCGCATTTTCGGACGCTGGGCAAGAAGGTCAACGAGGCCGAGTACCGCGAGCGGCTCGAGACCGAGCTGAACGTGATCATCAAGATGAAGTACCCCGGGTACTTCTTGATCGTGTGGGACTTCATCCGCGAGGCCAAGGCGCGCGGCATCCCGGTGGGGCCGGGGCGCGGCTCCGGCGCGGGCTCGATCGTGGCCTATGCGCTGGGCATCACCGAGATCGATCCGCTGCCGTACGCCCTCTTGTTCGAGCGCTTCCTCAACCCGGAGCGCGTGAGCATGCCGGACTTCGACGTCGATTTTTGCATGGCGCGACGCGACGAGGTCATCCGTTACGTGGCGGAGAAGTACGGCGTGGACAGCGTCGGGCAGATCGCCACGTTCCAGAACCTGAAGGCGCGCAGCGTGATCAAGGACGTGGGGCGTGCCATGGGCTTTGCCGCCACCGAGTCGCAGCGCATCGCCAGCATGGTGCCGGACAAGGGGCAGGGGAAGACCTACACCATCGACGAGGCGCTGGAGGTGGAGCCGAAGCTGAAGGCTCTGCACGACAGCGATCCGCGCGTGAAGGAGCTGCTCGGCTACAGCAAGAAGCTGGAGGGTCTGACGCGTCACGCCGGTATGCACGCCGCCGGCGTCGTGATCAGCGATGGGCCGCTGACCGAGCACGTGCCGTGCTTTCAGAGCGCGTCCACCATCGTCACGCAGTACGACAAGGATGACGTCGAGGCGGCCGGCCTCGTCAAGTTCGACTTCTTGGGTCTGAAGACCCTGACCGTGATCGATATCGCGCAGAAGCTGGTGAACGCGCGGCCCGATCGCCAAGGCAACCCCTTGGACTTGAGCAAGATGCCGCTGGACGACAAGCCGACGTACCAGCTCATCTCCAGCGGCGAGACGACTGGCGTGTTTCAGCTGGAGTCCTCCGGCATGCAGCAGCTGCTCAAGCGCCTGCAGCCAGACACCTTCGAGGACATCGTCGCCGTGGTGGCGCTGTACCGCCCGGGCCCGCTCGGCACCGGCATGATCGACGACTTCATCCTCAGCAAGCACGGCAAGAAGCCGATCCGCAAGCTGCACCCGCTGGTGGACGACGTGCTGGCGCCTACCTACGGCGTGCCCGTGTACCAGGAGCAGGTGATGCAGATCGCCCAGCACCTGGCCGGCTACACGCTGGGCGGCGCGGACATGCTCCGCCGCGCCATGGGCAAGAAGAAGGCCGAGGAGATGCAGAAGCAGGAGCAAACCTTCATCGAAGGGGCGCTCGCCAAAGGCGTGCCGGCCGAGCAATCCGCCGCCATCTTCAAAGAGATCGAGGGCTTCGCCAGCTACGGCTTCAACAAGAGCCACTCGGCCGCTTACGCGCTCATCACCTACCACACGGCGTACCTCAAGGCGCACTACCCGACCGAGTTCTTCGCGGCGCTGATGACCGCCGACAAGGAGAAGATCGAGAAGGTGGTGCGCACCATCGCCGAAGCGCGCGCGTGGGGCGTCTCCGTGCTGCCGCCGGACATCAACTTGAGCGCGGTGGATTTCACCGTCGTGTATCAGTATCCCGACGGGCGCGGCCCTCAGCCGCGTGGCGGCCCCGGCAAGCTGCGCGATCGCTTTGGCCCGCAGATCCGCTTCGGCTTGGGCGCCGTGCGCGGCGTGGGCGAAGCCGCGCTCGAAACCATGTTCGAGGCGCGCAGCGCGTCAGGGCCGTTCAAGGATCTGTTCGATTTGGCCACGCGCGTGGACGCCAAGCGCTTGAACAAAGGTGTGCTGGAGTCGCTCGTGCAGTGCGGCGCCTTCGACAGCGTGCTGGAGCCGGTCGGCGTCTCTCGCGCGCGCGCCTACGCCGCCGTGGATCGCGCGCTGGAGCGCTCCCGCTCCGCCAGCCGCGATCGCGAGCGCGGTCAGACCAACTTGTTCGGTATGTTCGGCGGCGGGAGCGGCGGCGCCGCCAAGGCAGCGGGTGACGAGTACCCGGTGGCGGAGGAGTGGGACCGCATGGAGCTGCTCCGCCGCGAGCGCGCGGCGCTCGGCTGCTACGTCTCCGGCCATCCGCTGTTTCGTTACCAGAGCAAGCTGCCGCGCATCGGCGCGCTCGGGACGCTCGAGCTGGCCAACCAAAAGCCGTGGTCGGCGGCCAGCGTGGCCGGCATGGTCGAAAACTACCAGGAGCGGCTGTTCAAGGGTGGCAGCGGGGGGCGCGCGGCGTTCTTCGAGATCGAAGATCAGTTTGGGCGCGTGGAGGCCAAGGTGCGCGGCGATCGCATCGATACTTACGCGCACCTGCTCACGTGCGGCGAGCCGGTGCTGGTGAGCGGCAAGGTGAGCTTTCCCATGACCGAGGATCCGGAGGAGGAGCGCGTGCCCACCTTGCTGGTGGACGGCGTGGAGCTCTTGAGCGACGCCGCCCTGCGCGCCACGCGCGCCATCTCGATTCGGCTGGACGCCGAGCGCACCCACCGCGGCGACTTGGAGAAGCTCAAGCAGCTGCTGCAGGCGTCGCCCGGCTCCTGCGCCGTGGAGCTGGTGCTGGACATGAAGGACGGCGCGCAAGCCGTGCTGGATCTGCCCGGCATGCGCGTAACGCCAGACGGGGTGCTGCTCGGCGGGCTGGAGCGCACCTTCGGCGGCCCCGTCGCGGAGCTGCGCTGAGCGGGCAGCTCCGGCTGTCCTCGGTCGGCGCCGGGCTCGTAAATAGTTAACTAAGTGGTGAACTAAATCGGCGAGCCGGCGAGCGAGACCTGAGGGCGCCACGGCAGCCTGCTGCAAGGCGAGCCGCGGCTGGGCAGCCCCCTTCAATAAGCGAAAAACGGGGCGTTCCGGGGCGTCGTGGTAAGCTGGGACCTGAATATGCGCGACGGAAAAGCCGAGCTGGTGCGCATCGATGGTCGTGGAGAAGCGCATCCGATTGGCTCGGTCGCCAGTCAGCGTCTGCGCGCGCGGGCGGGCACGTACCGCATGCTGCCGGCGCCGAAGCACGTCGTGTTCATGCGCTACACCGGCGAGGACGGTCGACGTGACGCCGAGGACGGCGCGATCGTGCGGCTGGCGGGCGAGGTGACGGCGCCGGGCGCGCTGTGCGACGTGCTGGCGCTGCTGGGGCAGACGGGCTGGCGCGGCGAGCTAGTGGTGCTGGACGGCGACGAGGTGCGCTCGGTCTTCTTCGACCAGGGCAACGTGGTGGGCGCGCTCACGAACGTGGAGGACGAGCGCTTGGGCTCGGTGCTCTACCGCTATGGCGTGATCGACGCGGAGCAGCGCGATCGCGTGCTCGAGCTGGTGAAGAGCGGCAAGCGCTTCGGCGAGGCGGCGATCGAGCTGGGCGTGCTCAAGCAAGAGCAGATTTATCAGTATATTTCGAAGCAGATTGACGAGGTGGTGTTCGCGACGCTGACCGTCGCTGACGGCACCTTCTTCTTTCTGGATGGCTTCGACGACGCGCGCCTGGTGGTCCGCCACACCGTGAGCGCCAACGCGCTCTTGATGGATGGGGTGACGCGCATGGATGAGATGCGCTACTTCCGCCAGAAGATCCCGTCGGCCGAGCACGTGCCGGTGAGGAACGAAGGGCGCGGCGCGCCGGACGCAGAGCTGAAGGTGGCGTTCGACGGCGTGGACGGGCGCAGCAGCGTGGGCGAGATCGGGCGCGCCTCCGGCCTGGGCGAGTTCGAGATCACCAAGCAGCTGTACAGCTTGGTGCAGTCGGGCCACGTGTCGATCCATCCGCCGCGCGCCGCGGGCGGCCCTACGGCGCTGGTCGCCGCCGCCAACGGCGCCTTGACCGCCATTTTTCGCGCCGCCAAGGCGGCACAGCGCGAGGAAGAGGTGCGCTCCGGCCTGGCCTCGTTCGCGGTGGGCGCAGGCGTTTACGACATGCTGTTCCGCGGCGCAGGTCCAGACGAGAGCGGCGCGCTGGACGCCGATGCGGTGGCGCACAACTCGGCCATCGTGGCGGGCGGCGCCGACCCCAACAACCTGCTCAAGCAGATGCTGCACGAGTACGTCGCGTTCGCGCTGTTCAGCGCCGGCGCGGCGCTCGGCTCCAGCGCTGAGGTGGAGCTCACCAAGCAGGTGGGCCCAGCGCTCGCCAGCTTGAAGCCGCAGGGCTGAGCGGCGGACAGGGCCTAGCAATGGTGCGCAAAGAGGCGCTGAGGGCCTAGAGCGGCGGATCCCCGTAGGCGCCGCCGCGCTTCACTGAGCTCGATGGTTGCGCTGCCGTCGCCGTGCCGCAGCCGGTACCGGCCCGGCGCCGCCTCCATTTTGCTCTCGCACGAGCGCAAAGGGAGAGGAGGTGGGTCGACAGGGACTCGAACCCTGGACCAATGGATTAAAAATCCACTGCTCTAACCGACTGAGCTATCGACCCGAAACGTGAGGCGCGCTTCTTAGCGCACGAGCAGGGCGGTGCGCCACCTCTGCGTGGCGTTTCCTTGCTTTGGCCCGGGGGCCGTTGGGGGGCCTCAGTCAGTGGAGGGAGAGCGCGATCCAGGCTTCGTCGCCGGAGATCCAGAAGCCGATGCCGACGCTTTCGACTTGGGTGGCTAGGACGGCTGCCCGGAACCGCTCGGCGACCAGCGCACGCTCGAGCGCGCTCACCCAATCCAGCCCCCACATCGCAACCGCTGCCTCCGCCTGCGCGTTCCAGCCGCAGCTGCAGCTCGGCCAAACCGGATCGCACTCCTCGACGAACTTGCCGAGCGGCACGTCGGTGAAGGCGTAGGCCACGGCGCTGTCTTGCGCGAGCTCGTGCAGGCAGTTGGAGGCTTCGAGCGGGGCGCGACCTTGCTCCGTGCGTACGTCGTTGATGCGCGAGAGGAAGTGACTGCGCACCTCGGTCAACGTGGGCGGCTCCGGGATGGTGGGGCACGCTTCCACAGGCACGCATTGGAGCAGCGGGCTGTTGGCGAGCTCCACGCATTGGTAGCCTTCGGGGCAGCCGCGGCCCTCCTCGCAATCGCGGCCGCAGAACAGCCGCTCCTCATGGCGCAAGCAGGCGTCGTTGGCGTCGCCACAGGCGTCGCTGTGCGTGCAGGGCGCGCACAGACCGAGCGGGCCCACGGGGTCGACCGGCTCGAGTGGCTGCCGGCCGCCTTCGCCACCGCCGGCGGCGGTGTCCGCGCCACCGACGCC
>JAEYOT010000892.1 GCA_023411445.1 Pseudomonadota bacterium | reverse complement strand
GCGCGGCCGATGCCGCCGCCCGCGCCCGTCACGATCGCCACCTTGCCGTCCAGGAGTGCCATGGGTCGCGGATGTACTGCCGGCCCGTAGAAATGACAATGCCTGCGGCTCGCCCGTCGCGCGCCCTGCGGCTATGCTGCGCGCCCCCATGACCGCCCGCCGCTTGCTCGTCACCAGCGCGCTCCCGTACGCCAACGGCCACATCCACCTGGGCCACCTCGTGGAGTACCTACAGACCGATGTCTGGGTGCGTTTTCAACGCCTGCGCGGCAACCGTGTCGCCTACATCTGCGCGGACGACACGCACGGCACCGCCATCATGATGCGCGCGCGGCAAGAGGGCCGCAGCGAAGTCGAGCTGATCGGCGCGATGAGCCAGGCGCACCAGCAGGACTTCGCCGGTTTTCAGATCGAGTTCGACCACTACGGCTCCACGCACTCGCCGGAGAGCCGCAAGCTGTGCGAGAGCATCTGGAGCAAGCTCCGCGGCGCGGATTTGATCCGCCAGCGTGAGGTCACCCAGCTGTACGATCCGGAGGCCAAGACGTTCCTGGCCGATCGCTTCGTGAAGGGCACCTGTCCGCGCTGTAAGTCACCCGACCAGTACGGGGACTCTTGCGAGAAATGCAGCAGCACCTACTCGGCGCTCGAGCTGATCGATCCGATCAGCACCTTGTCCGGCAGCAAGCCGGAGCTCAGGAGCTCACCGCACCTGTTCGTAGAGATCGAGAAGCTCCGCCCGTTCTTGACCGAATGGACGCAAGCGCCGGGCCGGCTGCAGCCGGAGATCGCCAACTACCTGAAGGGGCACTTCTTGGCCGAGGAGCTGCGCGACTGGGACGTGTCGCGGCCAGCGCCCTACTTCGGCTTCGAGATCCCGGACGCGCCGGGTCACTACTGGTACGTGTCGTTCGACGCGCCCATCGGCTACATGGGCTCGACCGCCGAGTGGTGCCAAAAGAGCGGTGAGACCTTTGCAGACTGGTGGGAGTCCGACCAGACCGAGATCGTCCACTTCATCGGTAAGGACATCGTCTATTTCCACACCTTGTTCTGGCCGGCGATGCTGAAGGCCGCGGGCTATCCGCTGCCCAAGCGGGTGCAGGTGCACGGCATGCTCACCGTCAACGGCGAGAAGATGAGCAAGTCGCGCGGCACGTTCGTGCTGGCGTCGACGTACCTCAAGCACCTGGATCCTGCGTACCTGCGCTACTACTACATGAGCAAGCTCGGCTCGCGCGTGGAGGATCTGGACCTCAACCTGGACGAGCTGGTGGGCAAGGTGAACTCGGATCTGGTCGGCAAGGTGGTGAACCTGGCCAGCCGCACCGCGCGCTTCGTGAGCGAGCTGTCGCCCAGCTACCCGGACGACGGCGGTTTGTTCGCGGCGGCGGCCGCTGCCGGTGACGAGATCGCGGACGCCTACGAGAGCTGCGATTTTGCGCGCGCGATGCGCACGATCATGGCGCTCGCGGATCGCGCCAACGAGCTGGTGGATCAGCGCGCGCCCTGGGCGCTCAAGAAGCAGCCGGAGAAGGCAGAGGAGCTGCGCGATGTCTGCACCATCGTGCTCAACCTGTACCGGCAGATCGTGCTCTACCTCACGCCGGTGCTACCGCAGCTCGCCGCGCAGAGCCGCGCCTTGCTGGGCACGCCTTTGACGGACTGGTCCGAGGCCAAGACGCCGCTCTTGTCCAGCAAGCTCGGCGAGTTTTCCCACCTGATGCAGCGTGTCGACCCGAAGAAGCTACAAGCCATGATCGAAGAGAGTAAGCCCGAAGCCCAGCCCGAAGCCGCCGCCCCCACCGCTCCCGCCGATGACGGCGCGGCGCTCGCCGCTGAGCCGCTGGCTCCGGAGTGCAGCATCGACGACTTTACCAAGGTGGATCTGCGGGTCGCGCGCGTGCTCAACGCCGAGCATATCCCGGAGGCGAACAAGCTGCTGAAGCTCACGGTGTCCTTGGGCGGCGACAACACGCGCACCATCTTCGCCGGCATCAAGGCCGCCTACGACCCCGCGCAGCTGATCGGGCGCCTGGTGGTGATCGTCGCCAACCTCGCTCCGCGCAAGATGAAGTTCGGCGTGTCGGAGGGCATGGTGGTGGCGGCCGGCGCTGGCGGCAAAGAGGTGTACGTGCTCTCGCCCGACAGCGGCGCCAAGCCCGGTCACCGCGTCCACTGACGGCGGCAGGGCTCCCTAGCTTAGCCGCGCCCGCACCAGCGGGCGGCGTACAGGAGCCCGCGCGCCCAGCCGAAAACAAGCGCCGACCCTGTCCGCTACCTGTCGGGCCAAGGCGGCGCTCTTGGCGTGGATGGTGACGAGCGGCGCGCCGCGCTCCACGCGGGCGCCGACGTTGACGTGCAGCTCGAAGCCGGCGCCGGGATCGATGCGCTGCTCGGCGCGGGTACGTCCAGCGCCGAGCTCGATGGCGAGCAGGCCAAGCTCCAGCGCGTCGACGCTCGCCACGTAGCCGGCGCGGGGCGCCGAGACCAAACGACGGACCTTGGCTCGAGGCAGGAGCGAGACGTCGTCCGCGACGCGCGCGTCACCGCCCTGAGCGCGCACGAGGCGGCGGAATACGGCTAGCGCGGAGCCGTCCGAGAGCGCGCGCTCGAGCTGGGCCAGCGCGCCGCGTCGATGCCGCGCGCGACCGCCGAGCACGAGCATCTCCGCTCCCAACTCCAGCGTCAGCTGGCGCGTATCGCTGGGGCCCGCGCCTTGCAGCACCTCGATCGCTTCGCGCGTCTCCAGCGCGTTACCGATGGTGCGCCCGATCGGCGCGGACATGTCCGTGATTAACGCGCTGACGCGCTTGCCGGCGCCGCGCCCGACCTTGACCAGCGCCTTGGCCAGCGCGCGCGCCTGCTCGACGTCCTTCATGAAGGCGCCGCCGCCGCATTTGACGTCCAGCACCAAGCCGTCGATGCCTTCAGCCAGCTTCTTGGACAGGATGCTGGCGACGATCAGCGGGATGGACTCGACCGTCGCCGTGACGTCCCGCAGCGCGTAGAGGCGGCGATCGGCGGGGGCGAGCTCGCCCGTCTGCCCGATCAAGCACGTGCCCACCTCGCGCACGATGCGCTCGAAGCGCCGGGCGCTCAAGTCCACCCGGAAGCCCGGGATGGCTTCGAGCTTGTCGCGCGTGCCACCGGTGTGGCCCCGGCCCCGGCCGGAGATCATCGGGACCGCCACACCGCAGGCGGCGACCAGCGGCGCCAAGCACAAGCTGATCTTGTCGCCGACGCCGCCCGTGGAGTGCTTGTCCACCTTCGGCGCTTGCACCGACGGCAGGGTCAGCACCTCGCCGGAGCTCAGCATGGCTTCAGTCAGCGCGAGCGTCTCCCGGGTGCTCAAGCCGTTGAGGAAGGCGGCCATCAACCAGGCGCTGGCCTGGTAGTCGGTCACTTCCCCCGATGTGATGCCCGCCACGAAGGCTTGGATGGCGGCGGGCGCGTGCTCGCGACCGTCGCGCTTTTCACGCAGGAATTGCACGGGGTTCATACGAGGGCGCTACCAAGAGTGCTCGAAGCGGGGCTAAATTCACAGCCGAAAATGGAGAAGCCGCGCGGCCGTCCCAAGGGCAAGTTCACTCAGCATCGCCGGCTCGACAAGCTGCGTGAGCTACTGGAGCGCCACCCGCGCGGCTTGACCCTGTACGACCTGGCGGGCGCGCTGAACGTGACGGTGCGCTCCATGCGCCGCTACTTGAAGGAGATCGAGCGCGAGTTCGATCTCGAGTCGGTGCCGACCAAGGGCGGCGCGGCGCTGCTCTGGCGCCTGAAGCCGAACGAGATGCCGCGCAAGGTGGAGCTGCGGCGCACGCAGACCTACGCGCTGCTCGCGGCGCGGCGCCTGTTCGAGCCCATGCGCGGCTCCGCGTTGTTCGACGAGATCGACCACGCGGTGATGAAGCTCTTGGCGCTGGCTCAGCGACCAGGACGCGGTCCCAACGCCGGCCTAGCCGACGTGCGCCTGGAAGAGCGCTTTCTGTACCTGCCGCACGCGCCGAAGAACTACGCCGAGCGCACGGAAGAGCTGGACGACCTGTTTCAGGCCGTATCCGACCTGCGGCCGCTCTCCTTGCTCTACAAGAGCGCGACGCGCGCCGGAGAGGAGCGCATCATCATCCACCCCTACGCGCTGGTCCTGCACCGGGACTCCATCTACTGCGTGGGTATGCACACGGGTCGCAGTGAGATCCGCACCTTCGTGCTGGATCGCATGCGCGACACCGAGTGCATCTTCAGCGAACGCTTCGAGCTACCACCGGACTTTCACATCGATCAGTACTTTCAAGGCGAGTTTGGCATCTGGCGTGACGCGCGGCAGCAGAAGGTGGTGCTGGAGTTCGACGCCCACGCCGCGGAGTACATCCGCGCTCGACGCGTGCACCATAGCCAGCGCTTGGCCACCATCGCAGGCGGCGGGGTGCGGCTGACGATGACCATCGGCAACCTCACGCAGGTCACGAGCTGGGTGCTGGAGTGGGGCGCCCGCGTGAAGGTGATCGAGCCGCCGGAGCTGATCGAGAAGGTGCAAAGTGAGCTGGCAGGCGCGCTCGCGCTGTACCAGCCGCCCGGCAAGACACCCGCCAAATCGAAGAGCCGCTGAGCGGCCTCAGCCTCAGCCCGCGCGGTACTGGCGGTAGTAGCTGATGACCTTCACCACGTAGTCCTGCGTCTCCGGGTAGGGCGGGATGCCGCCGTGGCGCATCACGGC
>JAEYOT010000835.1 GCA_023411445.1 Pseudomonadota bacterium | reverse complement strand
GGCGTTCACGACCGCGCGGTACGGGTTCTCGAGGAAGCCGTGCTGCAAGCCGGCGAACGCCACCAGCTGCGTCGCGAACACGGGCGTCCAGGTTTGCGTCCAGCTCGCTTGGAAGTTGTCGATGTCCACGTCGCGGCGAGCGCGATTCTGGGCGTTCGCCTTGAAGCAGCCCTTGGAGCTGTCGAGCGGCGTCCTTACCGAGGGCGCGTCGCTACTCTTGAACGCGGTCGTGCACACCTCGTCGACGCCGCGCCCGTAGCCCAAAGTGAGCTCCGTGTTCTTCTGGAAGAAGGTGGTGCCTGCCGTGACCGCGATCGCGTGCGAGCGGTAGTCCGACTCCATGCCGCGCGAGTAGGTGGCGGAGTACTTCACGCCTTCGTAGTCCACGCCCACGCCGCCCGAAACCACGTGGCGCGTGTCGCTGAAATCCGTGGCGCTGCTCACGATGTCCACGGGGCTCAACGGCCCTCCCTTCAGCGACTCCGTGGCGCCCGACACGATGTCCGCTTCGTAGCCGACGTTCACGTCCAGCCACTCCGTCGGGCTGACAGTCAGTCCAGCGGTTGGGTTGATCACGATCAGCTGGCTGGTCGACGATGGCTCGAGCAGCACCGTGGCGCGTGGCGAAAGCTCCGCCACCTGCGCCGAGGCGACGCCGGTCGTGAGCAGCGCCGCCAAGGCCCCGCTGAGCGTGGCGAGCCGCATCAGTTGCAACCGCAACCTCCACCCTTGACGGACTTGCCCCCGCTCGAGCCCTCGCGGTTCTCCAGCACGCGCTCGCGCGCGGCGCCGTCGCCTGGATCGCTGTCGAAGCGCATCGTGGGATCCGCCATCACGGCGCGCTGCTCGGGCCGCACGGTGACGCAACCGGCGGCGAGCAGCGAGGCCAGCCCGAACAGCACGCAGCGCGAGAGCACCATGACTCGCTCCATCAGAAATAAGTCCCCAGGCCAGCGGCGAACGTCTCGCTGTTCTGGTAATCGTCCTCGCGAAACAGCACCAGGTGGGACCACTCCAGCCGAAGCGAGACGCGAAAGCGCAGGCTCACGAGCAGACCGGCGCCCGCGCGCAGGTGAAACCATTTGCTCGGCTCCTCCACGTACTCGCCTTTGGGATCCTCGTACACGCCACCCGCGCCGATGTTCACGAAGCCGGACACGGGCAGGTGCGGCGTCATCATCAAGGTGCCGGCGCCGCCGTAGACCAAGCTGCGGCTATCGCTCTTCAGCGCGACGCCCACATACGGCTCGAACGCGATGGCCGGGGCGATCACCCAAGCCGGGCGTAGCTCGGTGTAACCGTCGAGATCGTCCAGCTTGCCGAACACGCCGGCCATGACCGCAAAGCCACCGTTGGCGTCGCGCAGCGGCGGCGGCGCGAAGAAGCCCGGCTTGCGCGCCGCCTCGGCCGAGTCGTCGCTCGCTGCCACGGCTTCCACGGTGTCGCCCAGCACGTAGCCGATGCGCCCGTCGGGGAGCGTGACCTGCAGCCAAAAGCCGGTCGTCTCGCGCGAGGAGATCAGAAACGTCTCACCCCGCGGGGCGCGATAGATGACGCGGTGCGAGACGCCGGGGCCGGCGCGTAGCTCCGCCTCGGCCACGACCACGCGCGCGTAGGCGTCTTCGTCGTCGGCACCCCAGGCCAGGGCAGGCGCAAGCGCCACGGTGAGGAACAAGCCGGCGCGCATCACTGACCCGAGAACTGCGTGGCCCACTGGCGAATGACGTCTGCCTGGTCGCTGTTTTCGGCGAAAATCGTGCGGGGATGTTGGGCTTTGCCGATCGGACGCTGCAGCAGCGGGGCGACGCCCGGATCGCGCTTCATGCGAGCCTGCGCGGCCGCGTAGTTCTGCTGCGCGGCCGTCGGCACGAGCGTGCCCGGCGCCAGCACGCCGCCGCTGCAGCTATCCGCCACGCGAGGCATGTAGTCGGTCAGGCGAAACTTCGTCACGCTGAAGTGGCAGCCGTTCGCCGGATCCGTTCCCGACACGCCCGAGCCGCAGCTCTGTTGAAAGAGCACGGGCTCCACGCGGCAGTAGTAATACTGGTCGTCGAACCTCACGTCCTCTTGCACGAAGTCAGCGCCAGGGTTCACGGTCGTCGGCAGTAGCCCTTCCTCTCCGCAGCTCGCCACGCCGAGCGCGAGCACAGCGAGCGCCGTGACGGCGAGCTTCAAAGCACGACCCTGCACCTGGCTGACGCTACCAAAACTCGAGCCAAAACGGGTCGTTATGGACGTACGGTTTCGTCACCCTTTCGAAACGTGCGCGACTGTTCGTTAGGTGTGCCGCCTACTTGAACGCACCCACATAAATAACGCGGCGGGTCGATTGGGGCTTGATGGCTCGGCGCCACCTGACTAACTCTTGCCCCTCTTCAAGCCCTTGTGGCACCTTATCCTACATTCACTTACCTTGAGCCTTACGGCTCGTTTTGGCTCAAACCGTTACTTCTACAAGTGAACCTCTGGAGCGCCTGAGCATGAAGCTTTCCCCGTGGTACCTCGCAGCATCGATTCCCGTGGCACTGCTGGCCGGTGGCCAGTTTGGTGCCCAAATCGCCGTCCTCGGGGTTACCATCGGCATCTTCCTAGGCACGTTGGCGCTGGGCCGTCCGCAGGCGAACGCCACCACCACTCAACACTGACCGCTCCGGACAGCGAACCGCCGCGCTCAGGGGAGCGCATCTCGGCCTTGCCCTACCCTCCCAGGCTCAAGCGGCTCGAAGACCTGTCGCTGCATGACGTCGAGGCCTTGCGCCTCATCCTCAGCGGCGGCTCAGTCATCGACTGGCACCGTCTGAATCTGCACGACGAGGACGCTGCGCGACGGTTCATCGAAAATCACGAGCTGCGGCCGGACGAGGCCAAAGACCGCACCTTCATGGAGCACGTGAAGGGTGAGGCCGTCAGCTACTTGCGCCGGCATTTCGCCTTCGCGATCCCCAAGCCAGTCGAGGAAGCCAGCATCGAGCAGCTGCTGCTCCTCGCCTCCAGCAAGGGCCACCGTCAGGTCTGCGCCTGCACCATCCTCAAGGTCGTGCAGATCATCAATCACATGGCCGGGCGCGAGCTGCTGTTCCGCCTGCCGGTGAGCGATCGGGACCTCTTCCACCTGGTGGAGGAGAAGGTCTACCGCGTCGTGGGGACGATGCTGAGTGAGGGCTTCCCGATCACCGAGTTCGTCGGTGGGCGTAAGAACCTGGACTCCACGTACACCAAGCTACTCTCCAAGCCCGAAGCGACCGCCGCCGCGCTGTACGACAAGTTGCGCTTCCGCATCGTCACCCGCACGCCGGATCACGTGCTGCCGGTGCTCAACTACCTGACCGAGCAACTGTTCCCCTTCAATTACGTGGTGCCCAAGCAGAGCACCAACAGCATCTTCGACTTCCGCTCCTATTGCCTCAAAAACCCTGCTCTCGCCCAGCTCGTCCCCCAGTTTCAGGGGGATGCTGACGGACCGCTGGCGAGCGACAACCGCTTCAGCGCGCCCACCTACCGCGTCATCCAGTTCGTGACGGACGTGCCCGTCCGGGTGCCGCCCCACCTGATGGAGTTTGCGCCCGCCGGCTCCGAGAACTTGGGCCCGATCGTCTACATGTTGTGCGAATTCCAGGTGCTAGACGCCGAGAGCGAGGCGCACAACGAGACGGGTGACGCCAGCCACGACGCCTACAAGCATCGCCAGCGCGAGGCCGTCTTTCGCCGTTTGCGCCTGGGCGCTCGGGACGCCGCCAAGAAGGAATAGCCGGCCCGCTCCGCGAAATTAGCGGGAGAGCCGACCACTTCTGCTGTAATCCCACTGAAAACTGGAGTATCGAGGGCCTCCTATGCGGCTGCACAGCGCCAAGGTTCCCGAGATTTCGCACCAGATGGTGCACGCGCTCACGTCAGCGGGCGACATCGAAACCGAGTCTCCCAAAGAGGTCGAGCTCGACGTCCAAGCTGTGCTCAACCAGTTCATCACGGACGAGCAAGCCGTCAGCGACAAGGCGAAGGACGTGCTGGCGCAGCGCGGCCTACCCGTGAGTGAGCTCGGGCGCATCAAGAAGCTTTTGGCGGACGAGCGCAAGATCAAGCTCGGCGACGACGCCATCGACTACTTGCTCGATCAGCTCGTGGAAATGCTGATGCACTCCGCGAACGTGGACGAGATCTTTGCTGAAGACTACGAGCTTCGGCGCAAGCTGCGCGAGCCGCTGCGCAAGCAAGCCGCGGTCGATCAGGACATCGACAACGAGGTCCGCAGCAAGATCAAGCACGTGAAAGAGGGCACGGCCGTGTGGGAAGTGGAATACCGCCGCATGATGGACGACATCAAGCGGCGCAAAGGTCTCTGAGCGCGGATGCAGCCATGCGCAGCATGACTGGCTTCGGCGCGGGCGAGGTTGCGCTCGGCGAAAGCAAGCTGACCTGCGAGCTCCGAGCGCTGAACCACCGCTTTCTGGACGTGAGGGTGCGCCTGCCCGAGGAGCTGCAAGCGCACGCCTTCTTCGTGGAGCAGCTGGCGCGTGAGCGACTGGCGCGCGGTCGCTTCGACATCGGCGTGCGGCTGGACGAAGCCGCCTCGGCTGCCCGCTTTTCCGTGGAGCGTGCGCGGGCCGTGTACCAGAGCCTGCTGACGCTGCGCGACGAGCTGGCGCCGGGCACGGACGTGCCGATCACGGCGCTGGCGTCCCTGCCGGAGCTGTTGCTGGAGAAGCCGCGCGAGCGCGTGCAAGGCGTGGAGCAGGCGCTGACGCTGGCGTTCAGCGGCGCCGTGGGCCGGTTGGAAGAGATGCGCGAGCGCGAAGGCCAGGCTTTGGCGCGCGAGCTGGGCGAGCGGCTCAGCGCGCTGCGCGACCTGTGCGAGCAAGCCAAGGGTCTGAGCCGCGGCGCCGCGGAGCGGCACGTGGTCCGGCTCCGTGAGCGCGTCGCGCGCCTGATGTCGGACGTAGCGGCCACGCCGGACGCCGGGCGGCTCGAGACGGAGCTGGCGCTGATCGCGGATCGCAGCGACGTGACGGAGGAGCTGGTGCGGCTGTGCAGCCACTTCGACCAGTTCGAGCAGTTGTTTTCGAGCAGCGAGCCGGTCGGCAGACGCATGGAGTTTTTGCTGCAGGAAATGTCGCGCGAGGCGAACACGCTGGGCTCCAAGAGCCAAGACGTCAAGCTTTCCCACCTCGTGGTGGACATCAAGAGTCAGCTCGAGAAGATCAGAGAGCAGGTTCAGAATGTCGAGTGATAAGCCGCTGCTCCTCATCATCTCCTCGCCCTCCGGCGCCGGCAAAACCACGCTGACGGCGCGGCTCTTGGCGGAGGTGCAGGGGCTGACCTTCAGCATCAGCCACACCACGCGCCGGCCGCGCCACAACGAGACCGACGGCAAGGAGTACCATTTCGTCTCGCGCGCGGAGTTCGAGCGGCTGATCGCCGCCGACGCCTTCTTGGAGTGGGCCGAGGTGCACGGCAACCTGTACGGCACCAGCAAGGACGAGATCGAGCGGCGCCGCGGTGACCGCGGCATCGTGTTCGACATCGACCACCAGGGCGCGCGTCAGATCAAGTGCGCCGCGCCGGACGCCGTGGCGGTGTTCATCTTGCCTCCCAGCATGACGGTGCTCGAGCAGCGCCTGCGTGGCCGCGCCAGTGAAGACGAAGAGACCGTTCAGCGGCGCTTCAACGCCGCCAAGCGCGAGATCGAGCACTACGGCTTGTTCGACTACGTGCTCGTGAACGAGCAGCTCGACGAAGCGACCCGCAAGCTGGTGTCCATCTTTTTGGCCGAGGAGTGCCGGCGGAGTCGCGTCGCGACGTTGGCCGAGCAGTTTCTGGCCGAGGGCCGCCTACGCGGCAAGCTACATCCCTGAAATTCGAGACTCATGACTAGCTATCCCACCCGCAGCAAAGAGACCGCCGACCACGTCCTGCTCGTCGGCTCCATGGCCTTCGACGACCTCGAGCTCCCCTCCGTGAACGCCAAGGACGTCATCGGTGGCGCCGCCACCTACGCGGCCTACGCCGCCAGCTTGTTCGCTCCCGTGCGGGTGGTCGCGGTGATCGGGGAGGATTTCCCGCGCAGCGTGCTCGAGGAGCTGGCCGAGCGAGACGTCGACTGCAGCGGCGTGGAGCAGGCTCAGGGCAAGACGTTCCGCTGGGCGGGCCGCTACGCCGCGAACCTAGCCAGCCGCGAGACACTGGACACGCAGCTCAACGTGTTCGCGGATTTCCGCCCGAAGCTGCCGCCGTCGTACGTGAGCTCGCCCTTCGTGCTGCTCGGCAACATCCAGCCGCAGCTGCAGCTGGACGTGCTGGCTCAGATCCAGGCTCCGCGCTTCGTCGCCGCGGATACGATGAACTTCTGGATCTCCGGCGAGCGCAAGAAGCTCGGCGAGGTGCTGGCGAAGATCGACACCCTGGTGATCAACGACGAGGAGCTGCGCGAGCTCGCGGAGATCCACAACATCCGTCGCGCTGCGGCGGCCGTGCGCAAGCTCGGCCCCAAGCGCTTGGTGGTCAAGCGCGGTGAGTACGGCGCCATGCTGTTCGACGACGATGGCGTCTTCTTCACCCCCGCCTACCCGCTGGAAGACGAGATTGACCCGACCGGCGCTGGCGACAGCTTCGCGGGCGCTCTCCTCGGCTACTTGGCTGCCGCAGGCACCCTGGACGGAGCCGCTCTACGCCGAGGCCTCACGCTGGCCAGCGCGGTCGCCTCTTTTTGCGTCGAGGGCGTCGGCCCGGCCAAGCTGAAGGCTGTTCAGCGCGCAGATGTGATGATGCGGCTCGAATCGATGCGGACGCTCACCCACGCGGGCGGCTGACACCGGCCCGCGGGCTCACTGGGCAGGGGTGCGACGGATGCACCCTTGCGCGCGTGCGGCGTCTGCACCAATCGTGGTGCACTCGCATGGTCGTTACCGAGCTCGTGGTGGTCGTGCTGCTCATCCTGGCCAATGCCGTGTTTGCCGGGGCTGAGATCGCGATCGTCGCGCTGCGGAAGAACCGCATTCAGGAGCTGGCCGACGAGGGTCGCGGCAGCGCACGCGCGGTGCTGGCGCTGCGCTCGCAGCCGGAGCGCTTCCTAGCCACGGTGCAGGTGGGCATCACGCTGGTCAGCGCCACCGCGGCGGCGTTCGGCGGCGCGTCGATCGCAGAGCACCTGGTGCCGGTGCTGGCCCAAAACGCCTGGCTCGCCCCCCACGCGCGCGGCGTTGCCCTCGCGCTGGTGATCGGCGGGGTGTCGTACCTGTCGATCGTGATCGGGGAGCTGGTGCCCAAGTCGCTCGCGCTGCGCTCCGCCGAGCGCTACGCCCTGCTGGTCGCGCGGCCGCTGCTGTGGCTGTCCGCCCTCGCCCGTCCCGTCGTGTGGCTGCTCAGCAAGAGCGCCAACATCCTGCTCCGGCCGCTGGGCGACAGCACGACCTTCACGGAAGCGCGCCACTCCACCGAGGAGCTGCAGCAGCTGGTGGAAGAGGCCGTTCAGGCCGGCACGGTAGACCCGGAGGCGGCGGAGATCGCCACGCGCGCGCTGGACATGCCCACGCTCACGGCTGCCGAGGTGATGGTCCCGCGCGGCTCCGTGGTCGCCGTGTCCGCCGATATCGACCGCGAGGAGCTGCGCCGCGTGCTGCTGGAGCACCCGCACAGCCGGCTGCCCGTCTACAACGGGGAGCTCGACGACGTGATCGGCTACATCAGCGTCAAGGATGTCTTGGCGCTGGCTTGGGAGTCCCAGCTGCTGGTGCTGGCAGATCTGATCCGGCCCGCCCATTTCGTGCCCGGCTCGAAAGGCGCCGTGGAGCTCTTGCAGGAGATGCGCCGGCGGCACCTGCAGCTCGTGATCGTGGTGGACGAGCACGGCGGCATGTCCGGCATCATCACGATGGAAGACCTGCTGGAGGAGCTGGTCGGCGAGATCTTCGATGAGCACGACGCCTTGAAGAAGGAGAGCATTCGCCCCGGTGCGGACGACTCCTTCGTGGTCGACGGCACCACCCCGATCCGCGAGCTCGGCCGCACTTTGGACGAGGACCTCCCCGACGATGGCCCGTACACGACCGTCGCGGGCTTGGTGCTCTCCCTCGCAGGACGGATGCCCAAGACGGGCGAAGCGTTCACGCTGCCCAGCGGCATCAAGCTCGAAGTGCTGGACGCCACGCCTCGCCGCGTCCGCAGCGTCCGGGTACGCAAGCCCGAAAAGAGCGAGGCACTCGAAAACGGCGACTGAACCCGCTCGAGCTGCCCTCTGAAAAAAAAGACGCTCTGTCTCGCATCGCGAAATAGCGTCTATTCTGCGAGATCAGGGCTACATCGAGCCCCGGGGTGGGGCGACCCGCCACTTTGGAGCCGAATCTTGCTTGACAGGCAGCAGAGCGTCCTCCAGTATACCGGACAACTAGGGTTATCCACGTGCCGATTCGAGCCACAAAGCGTATGCAACTGAGCCTCTCCGGGGGCTTTATGGCTGCATTCTGCGCTTGTCATCGCTAAATCGCGCCAAAACCCAGGCCTCCTCGCATTACCGGCCGATTGGTCGGTTTTACTTTAGCCACTAAGCCTACTTTTCCGCTCTACTGATTGGATTATGGAGAACCTGCATGCACATCGGCCTCGTAGGTGGGCTGGACCGGAGCGAAGCCCAGTATCGGCAGCTCGCGGAGCGTGCCGGGCATTCGATCGAGTGGCACACGGGCGACCTCGCGGGGCGCGGGGCGGGCACGCTGGAGTCGATGATCGAGCGCTCGGACTTGGTCATCGTGGTCACGGCGGTCAACAGCCACGGAGCGGTCTGGCGAGCGCGCAAGCTGGCCAAGCTGCGACACAAGCGGCTGCTGCTGCTGGCTCGCTGCGGTGTCTCCAAGTTCGGCTCGGTGCTGTCCGAGCTGTCCACTCCTGGCGCCGCGTGGAAGCGCGTCAGCGGCTAACCATCAGCTCCTTGCCGTCCGGGACGGCGCAGGCTGCAGCAGCCAAGGCGGGCCAGGTTCGACTCCTGGGAGGAGCACCGTGAGCAGGGGTCGCGAGGCGCCTCTCACTTTTCTGGAGGAATCGATGCTTTTCAAAACGAGCTCAACGCTAGCTTGCGCGCTCAGCCTCTCGGCCGCTTTGTTGCTGCCGAGCAAGGCGCACGCACAGGCCGCTTGTTCGAGCCTGACGAACCTGCCCACCCACGTCTACGGCGTGGGCGGCAGCGCCGTCACGGCGACGCTCAAGCGCATCTCATTGGCCATCGCCAAGGATCCGAACAAGACCGACGAGCGCACCACCATCTTTTACAACGATGACCTGAGCGCGTGCCCCGGTTACCAAGCGTTCCTAACCGGCAAGGCCACCGGGCGCTTTCGTTACTGGGTGGAAGGCAGCGACGCGGACCAGTTCTGCGACGCGGCGCCCGGCGGCACCACCGTGTCGTTCTCTCACATGGGCAACGACTGGGAGTTCTGCCCGGACGGTGAGCTGCCCGCCGGCATCGGCGACTTCGTAGCGCCGATCCAGACGCTGAACTTCGTGACCGATCTGAAGAGCACGCAGCAGGCCATCAGCGCTGAAGCGCTCTACTTCACCTACGGCTTTGGCCCCACTGGTGAGGCCTCGCCGTGGACGGACGGCACCGGCGTTTTCAAGCGCCAGCCGGACTCCTTCGCCAGCTTGCTCATCGCATCGGCCATCAAGGTGCCGAACACCGCCTTCAAGTGGGCGGAAGAGCGCCTGGTCGCCACGCAGGGTCTCGTCATCAGCGGCATCAACGCCTACGCCACGACGCCGCAGCTGGCCGAGCAAACGCTAGGTTACGTGTCCGGCAGCGCCGCTGACACCAACCGCAGCAAGGTCCGCACGCTGGCTTACCAGCACTGGGACCAAGAGTGCGCGGTGTATCCGGACTCGGATGTCACCAAGTTCGACAAGATCAACGTGCGCCAGGGCAAGTACTTCCTGTGGGCGCCCGGTCACTACTACACGCAAGTCGACAAGAACGGTAAGCCGCTCAACCCGCTCGTGGAGAACCTGATCAATTGGTTTAGCGCGAAGGAAAAGGCGCCCGGCACCAGCGTCAACGCCTTCGACGAGTCGATCCTGGCTGGAGACATCCCGCAGTGCGCCATGCAGGTGCAGCGCTCGGGCACCCTCGGCGCCTTCTCCTCCTACCAACCGTCGAAGCCGTGCGGCTGCTACTTCGAAAAGCTGACTGACCCCGGCAGCGACAACGGCTGCACCGCGTGCGAGACCGACGCGGACTGCGGCGGCGACACGCCCGCGTGCAACTTTGGGTTCTGCGAGGCGTTCCGCGCCGACGACGAGGAAGAGGGCTGAGCGATATGAAAACCAAGAATCTCTTCCCCATGCTGCTGGGCAGCTTGTTCCTGGTGGCCGTTGCCTGCGGCGACGACGAGGACGGCGGCGACAACAACAAGCCCCCCGTCGTCAACACGGGTGGCACCAAGGGCGGCAGCGGCAACAAGCCCGGCGTCGGCGGTGAGAAGACCGACGGCGGCGGCGACAACAACGGCGGCGCCGGCAACAACAGCTCCGATGGCGGTGAGCCGCCGGTAGGCAACGAAGGCGGCTCGGGCGGAGAACCTCCGATCGAGGTACCGTGCGACCTGCCGGAGCGCGGTGAGAACGGCTGCTTCAACTGCCCGGAGAACCGCAACTTGGAGCAGTTCCTCAATCGCTGCACCGACGGCGAATGTATCCCGTTCGACAACGCGGAGCGTCTGCCCCTGCTCAAGGCCGACGGCTCGGTGCCCAAGCTCCCGAACTGAACCCGTAACGTCCACCCCGATCGAGCCCTCGCCCGTGAACTGCGCTCCTCCGAACGACCTGCGTGCCGCCCGCTCCGCTGGCGGCTCCGTGCAGCTCACGGCGGGGGCTCGATCTCGCACCTATCCGTCTGGAACCTCCCTTGCTCAGAGCTACTCACGAACGATTGGTCTTGGCCCTCGGCGTCGCGCTGTGGGCGTCTGCGGCGCACGCGCAGACTCCCCCCACGCCTCCCAGTCCCGACGACGAGGACCTGGAAGTGCCCGCATCCCCGACGACGGAAGCCAGTCCGACG
>JAEYOT010000815.1 GCA_023411445.1 Pseudomonadota bacterium | reverse complement strand
GCCGTGAGCTCGGTCGCGAGGTGGCGCTCAGCGGGCGGCGCGGGGGCTGCGCGCTGCCGCGGCTTCGGTCAGCCGTACTTGGCGGCTAGCTTGTCGACGAGCGCCACGTAGCTCTGCTGTGCGGCGTCCTGCGCGGTGCCCTTCTTGCCCGCCCAAGCGTCGTACTTGGCGCGGCCTTTGAAATCCAACATGCCAGGGCGTTCGCCTTGCACGTCGCCGACGGTGCCTTGCTTGAACAGCGCGTAGAGCTCCAACAGCTCCGAAGCCTCGGGCGCCTTGGGAAGCTGCTTGACCCGAACCTGAGCGGCCGCAAAATCATCAGCGAGTGCCATAGCGGAAACGCTAGCGCCGCCAGCACCACAACGGAAGGCGCATCCGCGCTTTCGCGTCGCGCTCGTTGCAAGCTCTGACGCAGCGATAAGGGGCGCCCGCTTCGTGAGGTCCCCAGCGCTACCTGAGGACGGCACGGAAGCCTGCTGCAGGTTGGGCCGCGGCGTGGCAGCCCAACCTGCGATTCAGGTGCGCTCAGACTTCGGCAGCCACGGCCGCAGCGTGGATTGTCGCTGCAATGCGGACCGAGTCCCACACGTGATCCACGGTGAGGCCCTGCTGCAGCACGGTCGCCTCGTGGGCGCTCATGCAGTTCTGACAATTGTTGATGGCACTCACGGCCAGGCAGAACAGCTCGAAGTCAATCTTGTTGCTGGTCACCTGGGCCAGCCGCTGCATACGGAGCTTGACCGGCTTCTTGTCGTAGTCTTCTTTGCCGATCAGGTGCTTGAAGCGGTAGATGACGTTGTTCATGCCCATCAGCACGGCTGCGGCCTTGGCGTCCGCCACCACGCCGTCGGCGATGCCGGCGGCGCGGGCGTCTGCTTCGATCGCCTGCTTGAGCGCGTCGTTCCGAGCAGCGTGCGCGCAAGCGATGGCCGTGCCCCAGACCTGATCCGCGTTCAGCGCCCCGGTCTGCAGCACGTTTTGCAGGTTGATCCGGATGTCCTTCGCGACATCGGGAAAACCCTCCGCCAGCTTGGCTGTCTGCTCCATCAGCCGGCCTTCTTCAGCTGCGCCGTGAGGGTTTCGTCACCCTTCTTCCAGTTGCAGGGGCAGAGCTCGTCCGTCTGCAGGCCGTCGAGCACGCGCAGCACCTCGTCCACGTTGCGACCGACGCTCAGGTCGTTGGCGCTGGCGTAGCGGACGATGCCGTTCGGGTCGACGATGATGGTGGCGCGCAGAGCGACGCCCGCCTCAGGGTGCAGGATGCCGAGCTGAGCCGCCAGCGAGGGGCTGAAGAACAGGAGCGGGTGCTTGAGGCCCTTGAGATCCGCGTGGTTGTTACGCCAGGCCAGGTGCGAGTGCTCGTTGTCGGTGGAGCCGCCGAGCACGACCGCGTCGCGGTCCGCGAAAGCGCCGAGTTTCTTGTCGAAGTCCACGATCTCCGTCGGGCAGACGAAGGTGAAGTCCTTCGGGTAGGTGTAGATGACCAGCCACTTGCCGGGGTAGCTCGACGAGGACACGTCGGCGAACTCCTTGCCCTTCTCGATGCTGACGCAGGCGACGGTCTTGAACTCGGGGAGCTTGCTGCCGGGAACGATCATGATTACTGAATCCTCCAGAAATTGCGTTGGCGCTGAATCTAACTGAAAGTCAGATTCAATCTAGGTTTAGATATAGTCTAAACCTCCTCGGAGTCAACGGGTAAGGCAGCAGCGGGGCAAAGCAGCGGAGATCAGCGGCTAGGAGCTCAGTGGGGCTCGCCCACGCGGAAGCGCGCCGGCAGATGTCGGTAGATGAAGGCTGAATAGAGCGCCGCGATCGTGACGCCTGGCAGCCACCACCACAGCATGGCGCGGAGCGTGCGGGGGTGTGCTGCGGCCTGAGAAAGCGACAGCTCGCGACCGGGCAGGCGCGACGCGAGCGCGTGCGGAAAGATAGCGTAGGCGGCGCTCAGCACCAGGCCGAGCACGAGCAGGCACGACGCCGCGAAGGCCGCACGCGGTGCGCGCAGGAGGCGAGCGCCGAGCAAGCCGCCGAGGGCCAGCGCTGGGCACAGCGCCCCGAGCGGGTAGCGACGCAGGTTCTGGGTGAGCTGCGGTTGCACGACGGCGCTGGCCACGGTGGTGAGCAAGAGCAGCGCGGCCAAGGCGGGCCAGAGCTGGCGGGCGCGCTGGGCGGCGCGCTCACCCAGCTCCTCGTCGAGCTTGAGCGCGAGCCAGCGCGCGCCGTGGTGCAGCAGCGTGAGCGTGGCTGTGGCACCGACCAGCAGCGTGTACCAGTCTAAGATGCCGGTGGCGGCGCCGACGCGGAAGTCCGTCCACAGCGGCTCGAAGAAGGTGCCTTCTTCCGAGAGCGGCAGGCCGCGCACCAAATTGCCGAGCGCGGCGCCGAAGAAGACGCTCAAGAGCAGGCTGGCGCCACAGAACGCTACGTCCCAAAACTGGTGCCACAGCGGGCTGTGCAGCTGGTGGCGGAGCTCGATGCCCAGCGCGCGAAAGAGTAGCAGCCAGAGCACGATCATGAGCGGCAGGTAGAAGCCGGAGAACGCGGTGGCGTACAGCAGCGGAAAGGCGGCAAAGAGCGTGCCGCCGGCCGCGACTAGCCACACCTCGTTGCCGTCCCACACCGGACCGATGCTGCGCAGCAGGGTGTCACGCTCGGCGGCGGTCTTGCCGATCACGAAGTGGAGCATGCCGACGCCGAAGTCGAAGCCGTCCAGCACCGCATAGATGGCGAGCATCAGCGCTAGCAGCCAGAACCAAAGCTCGGCCATTAGTGGGGCTCCGGCGGTGTGAGCCCGCGCTCCAGTTGGCGCGTGACGAGCAAGAAGAACAGCAGCGAGAGCAGCGAATAGAGACCCATGAACCCGAGCAGCGAGAACAGCGCGCTGCCGGAGCTCACGTTCGGTGACGAGCCGTCCTTGGTGCGCAGGATGCCGTACACCAGCCACGGCTGCCGCCCGAGCTCCGCGGTGAGCCAGCCGGCGGTGTTGCACACGAACGGCAGCGGTGACGCCAGCATCAAGAGCCACAGCACGCCTCGCCGCTCGTGCAGCACGCCGCGGTAGAGTTGAAAGCTTGCGACCAGCATCAGCGCGATGAACAGCGAGCCGAGCCCGGCCATGATGTGGTAGCTGTAATAAAGTAGCGGGATGTTGTCGGGCCAGTGCTCGCGCGGAAACTCCGTGAGGCCCTTGATCTCCGTGTCCCAGCGCTGGTGCGTGAGGAAGCTCAGGAGGTAGGGGATGCGGATCGGGTTGTCGATGCGCAGCTGCTCCACGTTGGGTTGGCCAACCAGCGTCAAGCCTGCGCCAGACTCGGTGTGGAAGTGCCCTTCCATAGCGGCGAACGCCACCGGCTGGTGCTGGTGAACTAGCTTGGCGTGAAAGTCTCCCGTCGGGAACGCCGCGGCCAGCGCGGCCGCGGTGCCGACCACCACCGCGAGCTTCAGCACCTTGCGGGCGATGCCGACGTCCCGCCCCTGCAACAGGTAGAACGCGGACCCGGCAGCGACGGCGAAGCTGCCGGTGATGGTGGCGCCGACCATGGTGTGCGCGTACTGCACCCAAGCCCACGGATTGAGCAGCAGCTCCGAGAAGGAGAGCAGGTGAAAGACGCCGTCGGCGTCGCGCGTGTAGCCGCGCGGGGGGTGGATGAAGGGGTTCGTGCAGGTGATGAAGAAGCCGG
>JAEYOT010000603.1 GCA_023411445.1 Pseudomonadota bacterium | reverse complement strand
GTAGTCGCCCGTGCGGTAGCGCAGCAGCGGCAGGCAGAAGTTGAAGCCCCCAGTCAGCGTGATCTCGCCCCGTTCGCCGGGCGCCACTACCTGGCCCTCTGCGTCTAGCAGCTCCACCATCAGCTCGGGCTGGAGTAGCACGTGGCCGCCCAGCGCCGGGTCGAACGCCGCGACCGGCCCGGCCTCGTTCAAGGAGTACAGATCGACGACCGGACAAGCGAAGCGCTGCGAGAGCTCGGCTGAGAGGCCTGCGGGCAGCGCCATCGAGGTCGACAGGATAGCCCGGGGCGTGAGCCGTGCGCCCAGCTCCAGCAGCGCCGTGAGTGAGAGGGGATCGCCGCTGAGGATCTCTGGGGCGAGGTCTTCCAAGTACTTCCGGCGATCTTCGGGCGCGCGCCAGTCGTCCGGGTGAAGGTTCAGCTTCACCAAGCCGCTCTCGCCCAGGGTGGGGGTAACGGAGGCGTAGGTGAAGCAGCGCCGCTGGTAACCGAGCAAAGCCACGCCGACGTCCCCCGTCGAGGCGCGCAGCGTGACGCCGAAGCGGCGGAGCGCGCGCTTGTGGAACGTCAAGTAGCGAGCCGCCACCACCGGATGCGAGGCGATGAGCAGCGGGTGGCCCGTGGTGCCGCTGGTGCTGAAGTGCATCAGGCGATCGAGCGGCGCCGTGTCCGGTACGAAGCGAGCGATGTCCTGCGAGAGCTCGGCTCGGGTCACGGTGGGGACGTCGCGCAGACGTCGCGGAGCGCCGCCCATCGCGCGGTAGTAAGGCACGTCGCGGTAGCAGCGCTCCACGTGCTCTTTCAGCCACGTCGTAGGGGCCTCGCCCGGCGACGGCACGGGGGCGCCGAGCGTGCGCGCCTCGAAGGCCAGCACCTGCTCCACCTCCGCCGCGGTCAGACGATTGCCGCTCTGGTTGCGGAAACGTGGCGCCGACGGGTGCTCACGCAAGCGCTGCAACATGGCCCGGCCGGCCTCGGTCAAGGTGGGAAAGCGGTCGAGATCGCTCGGCGCAGTCATTCGCGCGTGTACTTGTCAGCGGCCTCTTCCGCGGCTTTGCGCGCCAGCGCTTCGCGCACCTGCCGCGCGCGCTCCTCCGCCTGGCGCGACGCGCTCAAGACGCGTGCGCGCTCGGCGGCGCTGAGGCTCGTCAGCCGATCTTCGGCTTGAGCCACGGTCTCACCGCGCGGGCGATAGCCGAGGCGCGCCAGCGCGAACCGCGCGAGCTCTTCGCGCCGCTCGACATCCCGCACCAGCTTCTCCACCGCCACGTGCTGAGCCAGCTCGCTCGCGCCCGACGTGAGCAAAGACAAGACGTGTGCCTGCTCCAAGCCGGCCTGCGCGAACCACGGCTCCGCCAGCAGCCAGCAGCCGACGAGCGTGACGCGCAAGCGGTTGCGATCGGCTCGCGCGCTGCGGCCGACGAGCGGCTGTAGCTGGTCCGGGCGCGCCGGGAAGCCGAGCCACACGCACAAGTCGCCGACCACCGCCGACACGGCGACGACGCCCTGCCGGCCGATCAGCGGCTCCTCCAAGAAGTCCGGCGGCGTCTCGGCTATCCGCCGCATCAACAGGCTCAGCTCGCATCCCTCGCGCTGCATGGCTCAGACTCCCGTGCTCTCGGCGTAGCGCTTCCGCGCGAAGGCGCGCGCGAACGCGACCAGCTCCTCCCACGTCCCCACCACCTGAACGTCGATGCCCAGCTCGTCACGCGCACGCGCGATCGCGTCGTAGGCGGTGTCCAAGAACTCATAGCGACCGCGGGAAGTCTCCCAGTTGGCGGGCAGGTTGAGCACGAAGGTGGCCCCGCCGCGCGCCCGGGCCAGCGCCGCCCTGACCACGTCCCATCCGCTGTTGCCCTGCTCATCACGATCGAACGCGGTGGACACGCCGTCGTCGGAGATGACGAGGACGTGAGCCGGCCGCGCGCCGGGCGGGCGCAGCGCGAAGGTGTCGCGCAGCACGTGAATGGGGAACGCCGTCGCGCCGCCGATGTGACCGGTGAGCACGCCGAGCAGCTGGTGCTCGTCCCGCACGAAGCCCGGAGTGCTGTGAAACTGCCGGGTCCCGCTCCACAGCGTGGCCTGCACTCGCGCGCCGACGCGCAGCGCCGAGAGACAAATGATGGCGCCGGCCAGCGCTGGGTAAGAAATCAGCCGCTGTGGGTTGGTCATCGACCCGGAGCTGTCCACGTACAAGTCCAGATCGAGCGGCTCCCGTTCCGGCACCGGCCCTTCGCTCGTCCCCCACACGCGCTGCAAGGTGGTCAGCCCCGGCACCACGCGCGGGCTCGCCAGCATCGTCTCGAGCCAGGTGATCTGCTCCAGCGAAGCGCCGAGCTCCCATTGCTCTAGCCCCTCAGACAGCACGTCCGTCTTGGCCGGCAGCCGCCGCACGGGAAACGGGATCAGGTGGCGGAGGGCGCGCTCCCGATAGTAACGGATGGCAGCTTCGTGATCGGTGATGGTAAGGCCCATCGCCCGCAACAGCTCACCATATTCGAACGGCTGCCGCGTCTGCCCACCCGGAAAGCTGCGCTCGGCTTCGCGTGGTGGCGCGTCCGCTTCGTCGTTCTGCTCTTCGCCGAGCTCGTCGTTCAGTCGGGGGTCTTCCGCCGGATGGCGCGGCGCCGGCTCACCCTCCGCCTCGCTCAGCCCCACCGGGTTACTGCCGAAAGCGGCGTCACGCGTGTCGTGCAGCGCTTCGTGCCCATCGAGCGCGCCGCTGTCCTCTGCCAAATACGGCAGCAGCAGGCACGCGAAGCCGCCGCTGCCAGCGAGGATATCCCGCGCGTAGCTGCGTAAGAGCCGCGCGCCGAGCCAGGCGTCGCCCTCCATGCGATCCTCGAGCCTACCGTGGCACAGCGTGCCGCGCGGTAAGGACCACAGCACCTCGTAGATGCGCAGGTAGAGCTGCCACAACCGGCTCCGAGACTGGCTGAGGCCGAGCGCGCCATACACCTCGTGCATCTTCAGCCCAGCGCTTCGCTGCAGGCGGTCGTTGATCACCAGGTCCGTGTACAGGTTGGCCACGAGCGGCGCGTGGCGCTCGAGCGTGGGCAGAGCGCGGCGCATGCGCGCGATCATGCGACCATGATCGCCCAAGTTACCCGGGGCGAGCACGTGGTGGCCGACCTCGTGCGCCAGCACCTCCACCGCCAAATGCTCAACGCCGCATTTTCGCACCTCTGGCAAGCTGACCACCACCGCCTGGTCGTGCAAACGGATCATCGCGAAGCTGCCGCTCAGGCCCTCGCGGCGCGCCTCGGCCCGAGTGCTGCAGAGCAGCGGCGCGCGCAAACGCGTGAACTTGCTCCACGCCGCGAGCGCCTCGGGCCACGCCGCTTGCCAGCTCCGCTCGAGCTCGGGCACGGACTGCGCGCGGGTGTTGGGGGGCGCGCTCACGCTGGCTCCAGCGCGACCACGGTGACGGCGTAGGAGTGCTGGGTGGCAATCAGCAGCGTCGTGTGATTGCTGACCACGCTGCGCGGAGCGCCGGTGTCCACGAGCGGCGCGCTCCGCCCGCGGTGCTCCACCCGATCGGCGTGGACCGCGACCTCCTGCCGCTGCAGATCCGACACGGCTCCGGTCAGCTCCGCTGGCTGGGCGCGGTGCAGCGTGCAACCGAACGCGTCCAGCGTGAGCAGCCAGGCCTCGTCGGCGCAGCACACGAGGAGCTGCTCGCCCACCCGCAACACGCGCGGCGGCGCCAAGAACGCGCCGCCAAAGCCGCGAAATCCGCCGATGCGACCCACGACGCGAAACCCGAGCGCGGGAGCGCTGGGCAAAAACCACGGATCGCGCTCGAGGCGGGCGAGCACCCTAGCCAGCTCACTGCCCGGAGCCGCGCCGAGCGCCGCCAGCGCCAGCGGCTCGGGCAGCGCGCGACACACGCCGAGAG
>JAEYOT010000104.1 GCA_023411445.1 Pseudomonadota bacterium | reverse complement strand
ACCTGATCGACAGCGCCGTGGTCCGCGCCGAGCCGATGAAGTTCGGCAAAGACGCGAGCGACCTGACCGGCGAAGCGGTGAAGGACACCGTCCGCTTGGTGGTGTTGCCGCTGTGGAATGCGTACGTGTTCTTGGCTACCTACGCGGTCGCCGATGGCTGGTCCCCCAAGGCGGAGGACCTGCAGGTGCGGCCGAGCGGCGACCTGGATCGCTACATCTTGAGCCGCGTCGAGCGCTTCGTAGAGGAGCTGACCCGCGAGTACGAGAGCTACGAGCTCTCCAACTTGGTCCCCGCGTTCACGCGCTTGTGCGACGATCTGAACAACTGGTACATCCGCCGCGGCCGGCGCCGCTATTGGCGCGCCAAGAACGAGAGCGCGGCCAGCGATCAGGACAAGCAGGAGGCCTACGCTACGCTGCTGCGCGTGCTCACCACGCTGACGCGCGCCATGGCGCCGGTGCTACCGTTCTTCACGGAGTACTTGCACCAGCGCTTGATGGTGGACACGGGCCTCGTCCCGGTGGGCGACAGCGTGCACGCGCAGCCCTTTCCCAAAGCCGACCCCACCTTGATCGACCTGGAGCTGGAGCAACGCGTGGAGACGGCGCGCACGGCGATCGCGCTCGGCCTGGTGATCCGCGAGCGCGAAAAGCTGGGCGTGCGGCGCCCGCTTGCGCGCGTGACCGTGGCGAGCCCCGATCCCGCAGTGCGGGCCGCCGTGGAGCAGCTGTCGGACGCGCTGCGCGGCGAGCTGAACGTCAAGGAGGTCGTGGCCATCGCCGACGACTCCGCGCTGTGCAAGCTGAGCGCGAAGGCCAATTTCAAGCGCCTCGGCAAGCGCCTGGGGCCGAAGATGAAGGCCGTCGCGGCCGCCGTGGAGAAGCTGGACGTAGACGCGATCGCGCGCCTCGATCGCGGAGAGACGCTGGAGCTGGAGGGCGAAGCGCTCACGAGTGAGGACGTCACGCTGTCGCGTGAAGCGCTGCCCGGCAACGCCTCCGAGACGCAGGCCGGCATCACGGTGGTGCTGGACACGAACTTGACGCCAGCGCTGAAGGACGAAGGCCTGGCGCGCGAGCTGATCAGCCGAGTGCAGAACCTGCGCAAGAGCGCGGGGCTCAGCGTGAGCCAGCGCATCCGCCTCTACGTGGAGGCAGGCGCCGCGGTGGGCGGCATGCTGGAGCGCGCAGAGCTCCGTGAGCTGATCCAGCGCGAGACGTTGGCGCTCGAGCTGAGCCCAACGGCTGCTACCGCCTTCCCGGGGGGCGGCGCCACCGCTCAGGAGTCGATCGACGGTGAGAAGCTGACGCTCGGTCTGATCGCCGTGTGATCAGTCGCCGTCCGCCGCGGAGTCGCTGCTGAGCGGCCCCGCGGCTTCGGCGAAGGTGACCGGCTCGTTCGCCAAGTACTCGAATAAATCCGCCTCGGCCTCGGCCGCGTCCGGCTGCCCGCGGTCCCGTAGGCAGCGCGCCCGGAACTGCAGCACCGTTCGCTCCCACTCCGGGTTCTGCCGCATGCTGCCCAGGCCGGTCAGGCAGTGCTGCATGTCCAGCCGCGCGACGTCGATCATCGAGCGGCGACGAAATTTGTCGTTGAGGTACACCGCGAAGGGCCCCTTACCCAGGGCAGCCAGCAGCTCGCCCACCCGCTCGGGTCTCTTGCGCGCCAGCGTGACCGCCCGCTTGACGGCGCGGGAACCGGCGTCACACAACGGCAGCGCCGTACGCCGCAGCTCGTCGAGGGCTTGGCTCAAGAGCGCGATCGCCCGCTCGGGATCGCCAGCGGCGTCAGCGTGGCGCTCACGCAGGAGTAACGCCTCGCTCACGAACCCCTCCGCTCGTAGCTTGTCGGCGAAAGCCAGCGCCTGCTCCGAGCCGGCGATGGCCGCGATGTAGCCGCGCACCCAGGTCTCCACCATGTCCCGCGGGGCCGCGTCGGCCGGCCACAGATCGCGCGCGCCGTTCATGCTGCCCTCGCAGCCCTCCAGCACCGCCCGCGCCTGGCCGGTGGGCGCGTTCTCACCGCGAAAGCCGTCCCATGCAGCGCGGTGGCGAAGCTCGTCCACGCGCGCCCAGTCCAGCTCGCCCTTCACGGCTGGTCGGTAGTCGCTCGGCGCGATGGTCTCAAACAGGTCCTGCGAGACGACGTAGCGCGAGTCGCCCACGGTGCGACCGAAGGCGAACTCGAGCACGTTCACGTCGTCGGTGTTCACGTCCACCGGCAAGCGAGCCGCGAGCTTCTCTAGCACCCGCGGCGGCGCGAAGGAGTGCGCGATCACGGCCTCCACACCCTCCATGTTCCAGGCTCGGCGCAGCCAGCGCAAGTACAGGGGATCCTGTAGATCGCGTCGCATGCGCTCCACGTCGAACACTTGCGGTTGGAACGAGCCGAGCAAGATCAGATCGTTGCCCTCAGGGCTCCACAGCGACACATGCGGAAACACGTCGCGCAGCGTGTGCATCGCGATGGCGGCGGTGCGCGCGTCGATCTCGTAGCCCTGCAGCCACTGCGCGAACAAGCCATTTTGCTCCAGGCGGGACGCAACCGCGGCGTAGAACTCACGCGTGAACAGCGACGCCACGCCGGCGCGGTAGGGGTTGCTGGGCTCGCTGATCACCACGTCGTAGCGGTGCGGGCTGGTGAGCAAGAGCTCCCTGCCGTCGCCGAGCAGCAGGTTGAGCTTCGGGTTTTCGAGCGCGTTCTCGTTGGCCAGCGCGGCGCGGCGCGCCACCTCCTTGACCGACGGCTCGAGCTCCGCCACGTCCACCCGCTGCACCCCCGGCACCTTCGCCAGCAGACCCGACGTCATGCCGGTGCCCAGACCGACCACGAAGGCCGTCTTTACTTGACCGTGCAGCACCGCCGGCAGCAGCCCGAGGAACGCCTGGGTTCCGCGATCCTGCACCACCGCGCCGTCCGACTTGCCGTTGACCAGAAACGAGATACCACTGGCAACGTCGATGGCCACGGTGGACTCCACGCCGTCACGGCTCCAGGCGATGCTGTGATCCTTGCCGCGCACCACGCCACGGACCGCGTTGTACGACACGCTGGAGAGCGACCAGCGCCCGGCGCCGATCGGTGAGTGACGAAACACGTCGCCCGGCCCCTTGGCGCTGCTGAGCAGTAGCGCCAAGGCCGAGAGCGCGCCGGGCAAGATCGCCGTTTGCAGCTTGTGACCTTGCGCCAGCGCGTAGGCGGCGCAGACCGCGCCCAGCAGGGCCAAGAGCTGCGCCAGACCGCGCCACAGCGTGACGGCGCCCAGCGTGGGGAGCAGCACCATACCGACGAGCAGCGAGCCCGACAGCGTGCCGACGGTGTTGAACGCGTAAGCCCTGCCGACCTGCACGCCCACTTGCGCACGGCCACGCCCCAGCAGCGCGAACAGGGCCGGAAACTGGTAGCCGCTGACGATAGAGGCCGGCAGCACCACCACCGCTGCGATGAACAGCCACCCTGCGACGAGGTAGCCGAAGCCCAGGTTGAGCATCGGGCGCAGGTGCGCGGCCACCAGCGCGATGCCGTCGCCCCAAGCGAACGGCAGTAGCACGCACACCGCTTCGAGCCCGAGCGTGAGGGCCAAGAGCTGCAGCGTGACCGGGCGCTCGGCGGGCCTGCGCGAGAACAGGTAACCGCCGAGCCCGATACCGGCCAGCGCGCAAGCCAAGATCAAGCCAAACGTGAGGCTGGACCCGCCCAGTAGCGGCGTGAGCACGCGAAACCACACCAGCTCCAAGCCCAAGAACACGAAGCCGACCAAGCCGGCGGCGACGTAGGCGAGCTGAGCCTCGCGCCGGGCGGGCGCAGGGCGCGACGCAGGCTCGGGCGCGTCCGGGGCCTCGCTCGTGCTCACCACCTCTGCCGCCTGGCGACCCACCACGCGAGCCAAGAGCCCGACCAGCAAGTTGATGCAGACCGCGCCGAGCAGGGTCAGCTCGTTGCCCAGCAAACCGAACAAAAATAGTGGTCCGATCAGCGCCCCCACGACGGCGCCGGTCGTGTTGAGCGAGTACAGCAGCGCCAGGCTCCGGCGCGACTGGTCGGCCTCCAGCACCACCGCCCGCGCCGCCGCCGGCAGCGTGCCGCCCATCAGCACCGCCGCCGGGCCGATCACCAGCGCGGTGAGCACCAACCGCACCAGCGTGGCGCCCACCACGCCCAAGCTCTGCGTGCCCCCGAGCGCCAAGTACAGCCGATGCGTGAGGTCCCCGAACAGGGGGCTGACGGCTGCGAGCAAGCTGATAGCAAGCTCCAGGTTGCCGTAGAAGACGAGCGGCCGCGGCGAACGCTCCGCGCGCTTGCCCAGCAGCCAACCACCAAGGCCGACCCCTCCCAAGAAGATCGCCAGCACCGCCGCCGACGCAGCCGTGGAGGCGCCGAAGGTGAGCCGAAACATGCGCTGCCAGGCGGTCTGGTACACCAGCGCGGAGAGCCCCGAGCCGAACAGCAACGCTGCCACGACCCGCATGGAAGGAACCATGACCGCTCTCTCTAACACACCCTCGTCCACGGCCTTTCAGCCTCAAATAGCGCTCTCGTGCACGAGAGCACGTGACGGCTGGTGGTGAATCGAAAGGCTCGTCAGCCCGTCCTGTGACTCGGGTGATGGCCTGGCAAAAAGGTTTGCCCTGAGACAACGTTACTCGTTACGTTTCAGGGTCATGCCTTCGTATCGATTTGCGTTCTGTCTCATTGGCTCCCTCACGCTCACCCTGCTCGCCTGTGGCGGCGACGACGCCAACGAAGGCGGCAGCACGGGCAGCAGCGACGTGACGACCGAAGGCGGCGACGGCAGCGGCGCCACCAGCTCCAGCGCGGGCAAGCCGAGCGGCGGCTCGAACAGCGGAGGCAGCGGCGGCAGCTCGCCTGCCGGCAGCTGCGACTTCGACGACGCCATCGTGTCGTGCGAGGTCGAGTCGGGCGAAGGCGTCCGGGTGTGCACGGAGGTCTACATCGCTGGCACGCCCGCCGACTCGATCCGCAGCAGCTGCGGCGGCACCTTGCGCGAGGGCGAGCACTGCCCCTCCGGGCCCAACCTGGTCGGGATCTGCAAGGGCGGCGTCAGCACGTACTACTACGCGCCCCCGTCCAACGACATCTGGGTGACCGTGGGCCAGTCGTGCCCGGTGCTGATGGGCACTTCGTGCGAGGGCTAACGTCGCCCGACAAAATCAGACGCGGCCCGCCCCACCGCGGTTGGCACGCGCCCCCTCGCC
>JAEYOT010000393.1 GCA_023411445.1 Pseudomonadota bacterium | reverse complement strand
GCGCGATGGTGCGCGTGCTGTAGGCGCAGCCGCGCGCCGCGACCAGCTGGTCCGGCTCTTTCGCGGGCACGTAGCCCTCGTAGCCGGTCACCGCTACCAGCACGTCCGCGAGGCTCCGCAACATGCCCTCGCGAAACAGCTTCGCGTACATCTCGCGCGCCTCCGGGCAGGCGCCTTTGATCTTGGCGAGGTGCTCAGGCGCGTCGGGCGCAGGGTCACCCGTCGCCGTCACGATGCCCCGCACCGCGCCGGTCGGCCCAGCGTAGGCCGGCTCGTTCTTCGGGTTGACGGCTTTGCTGACGCGCTCCGTTGCGCCAGGCAAGCCGGACGCCACCGGCGCCGGCGGCGTGAACACGCTGCCGCTGGGAGCCGCGCTCCCCGCCGCACCGGCGCCAGACTGCTTGCGCCCGCAGCCGCTCAGCGCGAGCAAGGCGCCGCAGACTGCGACCGCGACGACCTTGCTCCCGGACATCTTACGCAATCAGCGCAACCCAGCCGCGCTCGCCATGGTCAGCAGCGTGTCCGGAAACAGACCGATGCCAATCACGAACACGGCGGAGATGACCAGCGCCGCCGCCACCATGCCCGAACGCATCGGCGTCGCGATCGGCGCGCCCGGCTCTGGCTCGCGCATGTACATGAACACCATCACGCGCAGGTAGTAGTAGGCGCCCAGGATGCTGTTGAGCAGGCCAATCACCGTGAGCGCGTAGAGCTCCGCGTCGATCGCCGCGCTGAACACGTAGAACTTGCCGAAGAAGCCGGCGCTCGGCGGCACGCCAGCCAGCGACAGCAAGAAGAACGAGAACGCCAGCGCCGCCGCCGGGTGACGACGACCGATGCCAGCCAGATCTTCGTACGAGACGGCCTCGGCTCCCTGGCGGCCGCACAGGATGAGCGCGCCGAACGCGCCGACCGTCGAGACCGTGTAGCCGAGCATGTAGAAGAGCACGCTGGCGACGCCGCTGTCGGAGCGCATGGCCGCCACGACCCCCACCAGCGCGTAGCCGGCGTGGGCGATGGACGAGTAGGCCAGCATGCGCTTGACCGAGTCCTGCCGGCCGGCGATCACGTTGGCGCTCGTCATCGTGACGATAGCCATCAGAGCCAACACGGGCGGCCAGCCCGAGCCCCAGCTCATCAAGCGGTCGTCACCGAAGGCGACGATGAGCACGCGCAGCAGCACCGCGAAGGCGGCGCTCTTCACGGCCACGGCCATGTAGCTGGTGGCCGGCGTGGGGGCGCCTTCGTAAGCGTCCGGCGTCCACATGTGGAACGGCACCGCGCTCACCTTGAAGGCCAGCCCGGCGATGCTGAGCGCGAGCGCGACGATGATCAGCGCAGGGCTCACCGTGCTGCCGGCCGAGCCGATCGTGGCGACCGCCTCGCCGATGCCCTTCAGGTCCGTGTGACCCGTCGCGCCGTACAGCAGCGCGCCGCCGAACAGCATCAGCGCGGCGGCGAAGCTGCCGAGCAGGAAGTACTTCAACGCGGCCTCGGTGGCGCGCGGGCTGGTACGGCGCAGACCGATCAAGCAGTACACGCCGAGCGACATGGTCTCGAGCGCGATGAACAGGCTGAGCAAGTCGCCCGACGCCGCGAGCGCCATGGCGCCGACGGTCGAGAACAGCACCAGCGGGAAGAACTCGCCGCGCTCCAGCTTGTGCTCCGGCAAGTAGCCGCCGGCCAGCAGGCAGGCCAGGCCGCCGCCCAAGCAGAGCACGAAGCAGAAGAAGAGCGTGAAGCGGTCCACCACCAGGTACGGCAGCAGCACGTCCAGCTGCTCGAACTTCTCTGGCCCGACCATCCACACCGCCAGGGAGGCGATGGCACCGGCGAACAGCACCACCGCGCTGCCCAGGCCGAGCTCGCTGGCGCGACCGGCACCCGCGTCCACGATCAGCCCGTTCGGACCGAAGCCTTCGGGGCTGGTCGGCTTGCCGAACGCCTCGGTCAACATCAACAGCAGCGCTCCGATGGAGACGACCAGGAGCGGCGAGATTGCAAGCAGGACGCTCACGGTGCCTCCACCTTCAGCGCTTGCGCGCCTTCGACTTTGTTCTTCGGATCTTCAGGGTAGCCCCGCTCGAGCGGGCCACCACGGCGGGGGGCCAGCGTGGCGAACGTCGCCTCGCGCGAGTCCACCCAGGCGCTGCGGTGCGCGACGTAGCGGTCGAGCACGGCCTCCACACCTTCGGTCATGCGGCTGGTAAACAGGTTGGGGAACCAGCCCACGACGAAGATCAGCGCGATCAGCGGGGCCACCGCGATGATCTCACGCGGGTTCATGTCCTTGAGCCGCTTGTTCTTCGGGTTGGTGAGCGGCCCGAAGAACATCTTCTGCACCACGGACAGCATGTAAACGGCCGCCAAGATCACGCCCGCCGCGGCGATCGACGCCTGCAGCTTCGCGTTACCCCCGAGCGGACCGGACACGAACGTGCCCATGATGATCAAGAACTCGCCGACGAAGCCGTTGGTGCCCGGCACGCCGATGCTGGACATCGTGACGATGACGAACAGCGCCGCGTAGACCGGCATCACCTTGGCCAACCCGCCGAACTCACGCACCAGGCGGGTGTGCCGGCGGTCATAGATGACGCCGACCAAGAGGAACAGCGCGCCGGTGGAGATGCCGTGATTGAGCATCTGCAGGATGGCGCCCTCCATGCCGGCCTGAGTGCCCGCGAAGCAGCCGAGCATCACGAAGCCCATGTGCGCTACGGACGAATAAGCGACCAAGCGCTTCACGTCGTCCTGCTTCCAGGCGACGAGCGCGCCGTACATGATGCCGCCGCCGATGGCCACGCCTGCGAGGTTGGCGGCTGCGGCGAAGGCAGGGCCGCCCAGCATGCCCATGCAGAAGCGGATGTAGCCGTAAGTGCCGAGCTTGAGCAGCACCGCCGCCAGGATGATGGAGCCGCCAGTCGGCGCCTGCACGTGCGCGTCCGGCAACCAGGTGTGCAGTGGGAACATCGGCACCTTGATGGCGAAAGCCGCCAAGAAGCCGAGGAAGCACAGCCACGCCGCCGTGCGCGGCAACACCAAGCGCGAGAGCGCCAGGTAGTCGAAGCTCGGGTAGCCGGCGATCTTATCGTGCGTCCACACCATGTAGATGATGGCCGCCAGCATCAGCATGCTGCCGACCATGGTGTAGATAAAGAACTTGTAGGCGGCCTTGATCTTCTCGACGCCGCCCCAAACGCCGATCATCACGATCATCGGCACCAGCATCAGCTCCCAGAACACGAAGAACAGGAACAGATCCAGCGATACGAAGGCGCCGAGCATGGCGCCGTGCAGCATCAAGAACGCGAAGCACAGGTCCTTGATGCGAGTGGTGATCGAGTTGAACGACACGTACAGCGCGAGCGGTGTGCTGAACGTACAGAGCAGGACCAGCCACAGGCTGATGCCGTCGATGGCGACGTGGTAGCGGATGCCGAGCGATGGCACCCACTCCACGATCTGCTGGAAATGCCAGCCGCGCGACATCGGCTGCGACAAGAGCGCGAGCGAGGCCAGCGCGTCGATGCCCAGTACGGCGAACGTGAAGCGCTTGAGCAGCACCGGCGTTTGCCGCGGCAAGAACAACAGCGCGATCGCGCCGAAGATGGGCAAGAACACGATCACGCTGAGCAGGTAGCTCGACTCCGCCGCCGGGTCCGCCTGCGGCGTCGACCCGGGCCAGAGCGACTTAACCAGCAGCAAGGACAAGGCCGCCGTCACGCCGATCGCGAAACGCTCCGCCTTGCCCTGACGCCGCGGGATCACGGCGCCTGCCGCGAAGGCCAGCAGGTAGGGCAGAAACTCGACTACTGCACGTTCCAGAGGACGCATGAAATCAACGACCTTGCGAGGGGTTCACGGGGTGACCGGCGGGCAGCCGGTTGCCCGGCGTGTTGGGGGACCTAGGGCTCCCACCGGGTTGGTTTGGCTGCCGCGGCGTGCCTCTCGGCCTGCCGTCGGGGCCTTGCGTGACGTCGATGACCGTGGGGAGGCCCGAGCGGTCCGGCTTGGGCCGCTTGAGCTCGAAGGTACGGACGGCGGTCTGGCCGAACGCGTTCTTCACCTGCAGCGCGACCGTGCGTGACTTGTCGATGTCGAGATCGAAGGAAACCTTGTCCTTCTCTCCGAACGACTCGCTGTCCCACTTGCCGTCGCCGTCTTCGTCCCAGCGGTAGGAGTAGCCTAGGCCCCGCGTGGCGGTGACGCTGTAAGCGCCAGAGGCGTGGTTGGCGAGCACCTGCGCGTTGGCGTGCGGCGCGATCAAGAACCAGCCGACCAGCCCGAGCCCGACCACCATCACGGCGGCGTAGGCCTGAATGCGGCCGGTGTGGAGCTGGCGCAGCAAGCTGCCGCTGCCGCGCACGATGAACGCGGACAGCTTCGCCAGGATGCCGTCGACGATCCACTTGTCCGCCCAGGCGCCGAACTCCGCGAGCGAATCGACCGCGCCGATGACGGTCTCCTCGTAGAGCTCGTCGATGCGCCACTTGTCGTAGACCAGGCGGTGCAGGCCCGGGAACTTCTCCACGAAGCTCCGCGCCGGCTCGCCCTTCATCTGCGCGTAGATGTAGTAGGCGCCGCCAGCGCCCACCGCCACCGCCACCAGCGCCAAGCCGAGGAAGGTGCCGAGCAGCGTCTCGTGGCCCTCGATCACCTTCACGCCGCTGGCAGCCTTGGCGAACACGGGCTCCAGGAAGTGATCCAGCGGAGCGAAATGACCGCCGAAGATGGCCAGCGCGTGCGGGTTGAGGAATCCGCCGAACAGAGCCAGCGCACCCAGCACGGCCAGGGGCAGCCACATCTGCCAGGGGGACTCGTGCGGCTTCGGCCCTTCGAGCGGCTCATCCGAGTGGTGGTGGTGGTGATCGTCGTGGCCGTGCGCGTGCTCCGGCTCCTTCCAGTTCTTGACGATCGTCCAGCCCTTGAACTCACCGAAGAAGGTACCGATGAAGAGCCGCGTCATGTAGAACGCCGTCATGATCGCGCCGGCGAAGCCGAGCGCGTACAGCGCCGTGCCGCCCCACGCGGGCCACTCGAACGCATTCTCCACGCCCGCGGGGGTGGCGATGTACGACGTGTAAGCCTTGAGCAGGATCTCGTCCTTCGAGAAGAAGCCGCTCGTGCCCGGGATGCCAATGATGGCCGCCCACGACACCGCGAAGGTCGCGAACGTGTACGGCATGTACTTGCGCAGGCCGCCCATGTTGCGCATGTCCTGCGACGCATCGGTGTCGTGGATGCGCGCGTGCATGGCGTGGATGACCGAGCCCGCGCCGAGGAACATGCAGGCCTTGAAGAAGGCGTGCGTCATCACGTGGAAGAAGCCGGCCGAGAACGCGCCGACGCCCACGCCCAGGAACATGTAACCGAGCTGGCTAACCGTGGAGTACGCCAGCACCTTCTTGATGTCGTTCTGGGCGAACGCGATGGTCGCGGCCAGCACGGCGGTGATGCCGCCCGTGATCGCCACCACGAACATGGCGGCCGGGCTGAGCACGAACACGCTGGCCGTACGGCACACCAGGTACACGCCCGCCGTGACCATGGTAGCCGCGTGAATCAAAGCGCTGACCGGCGTGGGCCCCGCCATCGCGTCCGGCAGCCACACGTAGAGAGGCAGCTGCGCGCTCTTGCCTGCGCAGCCCAAGAATAGCGCCAAGCCGACCAAGGTGGCGGCCGTCGCGTAGCGCGGCGTATTGATGGCCGTCGCCCACGACTCCGGCAGCGCGCTGGCTAGCGGCACGTGGTCACCGAGCGGCCAGATCTGCACCGGCGTCAGCAGGTTCTGCCGGCCGTTCTCGATGCCGGCCCAATCGAGGGCTCCGCAGAAGTAGAGCAGCAGGCCCATCGCCACCAAGAGGCCGAAGTCACCGATGCGGTTGGTGATGAAGGCCTTCTTGCCGGCGGCCGCGTTCTTCTCCTCACCGAACCAGAAGCCGATCAGCAAGTAGCTGCAGAGACCCACGCCTTCCCAGCCGACGAACAGCACCGGCAAGCTGTCGCCCAGGATGAGCACCAGCATCGAGAAGATGAACAGGTTCAGGTAGGTGAAGAAGCGGTAAAAACCTGGGTCGTCCTCCATGTACTTGGACGAGTACAGGTGAATCAGAAACCCGATGCCGGTAACGATGAGCGCCATCGTCCCGCTCAGCGCGTCGACTGAGAGCGCCACCCACAGGGTGGTGCTGCCCATGCCGCGCGGCAGCGACAGGTCCATCCACTCCCAGCCGCGCCAAATCAGCTTGGCGCCTGCGCCGTGATCGCCGGCGTGCTGCAGCATGAAGAAGGTGACGACGGCGAACAGGAAGCTGACGAAGACGGACCCGAGGCCCATCAGGGTGACGGCCTCGCGCCCGAGGCGCTTGCCGAACAAACCGTTCACGGCCGCGCCTAGCAGCGGCAGAAGCACGATGAACGCGAGCAGCGTGAAATCAGAAGCGGGGAAGAGCTCTTCTAAAGCGTGCATGGAAGGGTTCCTCAGTGACGGAGCTGATCCGCCTCGTCGCTGAACACCGACTGCTTCAAGCGGTAGAAAGACAGAACGATCGCGAGGCCGACGGCGACTTCCGCCGCCGCCACCGCGATGATGAAGAAGGAGAAGACCTGGCCGTTCATGTCGCCGACGTGGCGACGGTTGAAGGCGACCAGCGCCAAGTTCACGGCGTTGAGCATCAGCTCCACGCTCATCAGCTGCACCAACACGTTACGACGCACCAGAAAGCCGATGCTGCCGAGCGTGAAGATGGCCGCAGAGAGCAGGACGTAGTGCTCGACCACGTTACCCAAGATGTTCATTACAGCTCCTCCCCCGTGAGCGGGCGGCCGGCGTCGCGCGGGGGCAGCGGGCCGTGGAAGTAGCGGCGCGTCGTCCGCGGAGCTCAGCACCAAGATGACGGCGACGAGC